>JAGPMH010000006.1 GCA_018052945.1 Negativicutes bacterium
TTGACTTTCTGATGTAATATATACAATTTCAACCATCGGATGGTTGTGCAATAATCTTAACAATTCAGCTCCGGCATAACCGGTAGCACCTATAACACTGACCTTCACAATAATACCCCCTTTAACTATTTATAATTATACATTGTTGGTGTATAATTTTGCAAGGATTTTTTTTTGCAATTACTTTGTATAATTTCTAATTATTTCTTATATTTCCTGCCTTTTTATTGATAAAAACTATTATTATTTTATTAAACTTACTGCTTCTGGCAAATCTACTGATATTAATGTAAAATAGATTTATTATTGATAAGGATACTTTAATTTTTAGGAGATAATTTATGAGTAAAATAAAGTTACTATTGTTGTTATTAATTTTCGGTATCAGTTTTTGGCTGACCGGTGGAAATAATCTATTTAATGACTATCACAACTCAGCAACAGTTAACAATAAAGCTATTGACGATTCACTAATAACCGCTGGAAGTTTCTACGATAAAGTAAAACGGCTGATTTTTCTTCCTGAAGCAGTTGATATTGCATTAAAAGAAAAAAACATCAAAAATTACACTAAACTTAAAAATATTAACTTAACAATGCAACAAGCAGTCATTGCTGTTGAAGATAATCGTTTCAACCGACATTTAGGGATTGATATCGAAAGTATTATTAGGGCAACCTTAGTTAATCTACAACATGGTCAAGTTGAAGAAGGCGCTAGCACTATTACGCAACAATTAGTCAAAAATTTATTTTTCAATAACGACCGAACAGTTAACCGCAAGGTTGAAGAAATCATATTATCTTTAGTTTTAGAGCAAAGATATACTAAAGATGAGATTTTAGAATTTTACCTTAATAGTATTTATTTTGGAGCTGGGTTTTATGGCATTGCTGATGCTAGTCAAGGTTATTTTGGCAAATCTCCTTATGAATTAAATATTGCTGAAAGCGCCATGCTAGCAGGAATCCCCAATGCTCCTTCAGTGTATTCGCCATATGTAAATTTCGGTGCAGCAAAAACTCGTCAAGCAATTGTTTTAAATGCAATGTTTAAAAATGGGTATATTGGTGAACAAGCTTCGCAAGATGCTAAGCTTGAGATTTTAAATTTTATAAAATAGTGTTCATTATACTTTGCTAATATATTTATGCAATAAGTGTGCATGAAAATTCGTTGTAGAGGATTTGTATTTTATGGAAATTGAAACTTTTAGTCCAATCATTAATGTTAAGGTTTTTTTATTAGCCATTGCTGGCTTATTGATTTTAGCGACTTACACTTGGCAATTTAAGAAAATGATTGGAGCTAAAGTCCAAGTTTACTTGCAATTATCAAAAACATTTTGGTTAGTAACAATGCTAATGTTAGCTGTTAGCGAGACTTTAGCTGATAAATCTTTTTGGGTTATTTGGGCACAAGCGACTTCTTTGCTATCACCTTATTTATGGCTTTTATTTATTTTGCAAATTAGTGGACAAATTAAGTTAATCCCCTTGAAACTTCAATCCTTTATTTTGCTAACTACCACAACTTTTTTATTAGTGATTTTATCAAATCCTTGGCATGGCCTTTATTATAGTAATATTATGTTAGAAAACAATATTTTAATCTGCTCCTTTGGATAACCAAGCAAAAACAAGAGCAACAGAGCTTATTAGAACACGAAAAATCTTTAGCTATTATTGAAGAACGACATTCTTTAGCGCGCGAAGTTCATGATGATTTATGTCAAACGCTAGGTTACATTAGTTTTCAAATTCAAGATATTATTCATAGCCTTAAAGGTAAAGAAATTGATAAAAGTATTTTAAATTTAACAAAACTAGTCAAAATTACAAAAAACGCTTATACCGATGCTCGTGAATACATTAAAGGCGTTCAATATTTTAAGCTAGAACACAATAATCTTCTTTTGGCTTTGGAAAAATATATAAACTGGGTAAAACAAGAGTATCGACTTAATATTATTTTAATATCACCGTTAAGCACGGCAGTTTATGCTAATAATAACCTCATTGATTTACATTTATTTCGCATTATTCAAGAAGCACTTTCAAATATTGTAAAACACGCTAAAGCGGAAAATTGCCTTATTACATTTAAGGTAGATCAAGATTTAATCACTGTAACAATTAGTGATGATGGTGTTGGATTTAATCCGGAGAATGAACTTACAGGCTTTGGCTTAACATCAATGGCAGAACGGACAAAAAGAATTAACGGAACCTTTGAAGTAACTTCAACTATTGATACCGGCACAATTATAAGTATTAAAATCCCTCTTGCTTAAGCAAAAAAGGGTGGCTATACCTAATTAATAGTATAGCCACCCTTTTTTTATAATGTACTAATTACCATATTAATAAAGTTTGAAATTGGTTCAGGATAAATGCCTAGTACTACCGTTCCAATTAAACTTAACAATACTGTTACTCTTATCGCAAAAGTTAACTCTATTTTTTCACTACTAGCAGGTTTATCAATATACATGGTTTTAGCAACTTGCAGATAATAATAAACCGAAATCATCGACATAATAAAGCCAATAAACGCTAGTAACAAATGTCCTTTTTCTACAACAGCAGTGAACAAATATAACTTACCAACAAACCCAGCCATCGGTGGAATCCCTGCCATCGACAAGAGTGATATTGTCAGTACAGCCGCTAGCAATGGTGCTCTTTGTCCTAAGCCCGCAATAGTGCTAAACTCAGCTTCACCATAGTTTTTATCGACAGCAATCAAGACACTAAATGCCCCAATATTAGCAATGATATAAATTAAAGTGTAAAACAATACACCCTTAATTCCCGCAGCATCTGCTGCGATAATACCAATTAACATATATCCAGCTTGTGCTATTGACGAATAAGCTAGTAGCCGCTTTACATTAGTTTGCCGAAGCGCCATTAGGTTTCCGCCAATCATTGATAGTGTTGACAATAAAACCAACACCGGTAACCAATAGATTTTAACAATTGCAAAAGCCATAAATAAAACTCGAATTAACGCGGCCACTGCCGCAGTTTTTGATGCCGTTGCCAACAATGCCGTAATCGGTGTTGGTGCACCTTGATAAATATCCGGCGCCCACATATGAAACGGAATAATTGACATCTTAAAGAAAAAGCCAATTAACACCATTAAAATTCCCACTAAAGCAGCCGTAGAATATAACGCAAAATTTGCCGCCAGTTCCTGAAAAATAATACTACCGGTTGTTCCGTAAACCAAACTCACACCATATAACATGATCGCACTGGAGGTTGAACCAACAATCAGATATTTAACGCCAGCTTCACTAGAATTAGAGCTTTTTAAGGCATAGCCTACTAATACATAGAAAGATATTGCCATCAACTCTAAGCCCACAAATAATGTTAAAAAGTCATTTGCAGAAGCCATAACCATCATCCCAATTAATGCGGACAATATCAAAACATAAAATTCACCATGATGTTTCGGCAATTTTTCTACAAAATCAACTGAAAATAGCACTGTAAAACCTACTGCTAACAAACACATTTGTTTAATTAACAACGCTAAATTATCCATAATAAATAAATTTTGAACAAATGTCGGTGCATTACCAAGGTGATACTGATTAAAGATCGCAATAAAAACGCCTACTAAGCCTATAACAGTAATATAACCTAAACATTTACGCGATTTTTCTTTAGGCATTAATAAATCAATTCCTAAGATCACCATCGCTAAAATTGTCGTTGCTATTTCGGAACTAATTGCTAAAAAATTCATTTTAATACCCCTCCTAGCAACCCGGAAATATTATCCAGTCTTTCTAATAATGGCATTAATGGTTCTACACCACTATTAACCATCCCCATTAAAAGTTGCGGAAATAAACCAAAGCCAATTAACACCGTTCCTAAGATTATTAACGGCAGTACTTCTACACCAGTAGCATCTTTATAGCTATCAAGTTTTGGCAAGCGTGGTCCAAATAAAACATTTGCCAAAACCCTTAAAGTATATAAAGCTGTAAAAATTATGCCCGAAATTGACAATATTGCTAATAATGGATAAGTTTGAAAAACGCCAATGAAAATTGTAAACTCCGGAATAAAACTAATTAAGCCCGGTAGTCCTAATGAAGCCATTCCGGCAAGCATAAAACCAGTGGCAATTTTAGGCATTTGATGCGCTAAGCCACCTAATTCATCAGTACTGCGCAAATGCGTTTTTTCATAAACATAACCAATCATTGCAAAGAATAAGGCACTCATAACACCATGTGCTACCATATTGGCAACCGCACCGGTAATACCAATAACATTCAGCGAAGCAAAACCAATTAAGACATAGCCCATATGAGATACCGAAGAATAACCGATTACATATTTTAAATCTTTTTGCACCAACGCAATATAAGCTGCATACATTACATTGACAACAGCCAATAGTGCAATTAATGGTGCCCAAAATTTAGCACCTAGCGGAACAATTAGTAACCCCAATCTAATTAATCCATATCCACCAATTTTCTTTAAGACACCGGCATGAATCATTGATACTGCCGTTGGGGCACCGGCATAACCATCCGGAGACCAACTATGAAAAGGCCACATTGATAACAATGAACCAAAGCCAATTAAAAATAAGAAAAAGATGAAAATTTGAAACGGTTCACTTAGCGATCCATATAGATGCGCTTGTGCTAACAAATTCATGTCAAAAGTACGATATTCAGCTGGAAAAGCTTGTAGATAAAGTGCTACCACGCCTACCAACATAAAAGCTGAACCCAACAATAAATAAATAGTTAACTTCATCCCTGCATATTCTTTAGTCACCCGTTTCGTCGATCCCCACATAATAACCATTATGTAAATAGGTATTACAACTAATTCGTAGCACAATAAAAAGATGAATAAATCGCAAGCAATAAAAGTTCCGGCTACACCGGCAATAAGAATCAACAGTAGCACAAAAAATTCTTTAACGCGATCTACTACATTCCAAGAAGAGAAAACTGCTGCTAAGCCAATTAAATTAGTTAAAAATAGTAATGGTAAAGATATTCCATCAACACCCACCGCATAGTTAACTCCAAGGTCAGTAATCCATGGAATACTTTGTGTAAATTGCATTCCACCAATACTAAAATCATAATTAACATAAGCATAAATCGTCATTCCCAAAGCCATCATCATCGCTACTGCCGCTATATTTTTGATAGCTTTTTCTTGCTCTTTTGGTAAAAAACATAATACTAACATCCCTATTAAAGGCATTAATAAGATTGCTGTCATTAAAGGAAATGTTGTCATCTTACAATACACCTCCCATATAGCCAGCTAACAACGATTTTATCAAATATACAAAGCTAAAGACTATTAATAATAATGCTCCGCAAAAAAAGATAAAGACATATTGTTGAACTTGACCGGTTTGGGTTTTTCTTAAAACATCTCCAATAAAGTCCGTAATTTTTGCTAAGCCATTAATAAAACCATCAACAATGTTTACATCTATCCAATATAAGATTTTTCCGATGCCATCAACAAAGTATTTTGTTAGCAAAGCATATAATTCATCTACATAAAATTTATTAAAACTTATAGTATATAATAAACCAAATTTTTCTTTTAAAGTCGTGGCAGAAATAATTTTCGCTCCATATATTAACCAAGCTGAACTTATTGCTATTATTGATAAGATTGTTGAAGTAATTGCAACTTGCCAATCAATACCGCCATGATGTGCAACACCGAAGCGAACCCATTCTCCAAAACCATAGAAATGTCCTACTACGCCACTTACTACTGCTAACACCGCTAAAACAATTAGTGGTAATTTCATACTATTTGGCGCTTCATGTGGGTGATATTCATTATTAGCAGTGCCAAAGAAAGTCACAAATAACAATCTAGACATATAAAAAGCTGTCATAAAGGCAGTCACAACCGCCATCAGATAAAGTGGCGTGCTCACGGCTGCTGTTGCTACTAAAATTTCATCTTTTGAAAAAAAGCCTGCAAACGGTGGTAAGCCGGCAATAGCTGCCACACCAATAGCCATCGTAATAAAGGTTATCGGCATTTTCTTTCTCAAGCCACCCATTTTAAAAATATCAGCTTCGTCATTAAGGGCATGCATTACCGCACCAGCACCTAAGAATAATAAAGCTTTAAAAAAGGCATGAGTCATTAAATGAAACATTGAAGCAGTAAGCGATCCCACTCCTAATGCTAACATCATATAACCTAATTGACTTACAGTAGAATATGCCAAAATTCTTTTGATTTCTCTTTGTGTAAACGCAATACTAGCGGCAAAAAGAGCTGTTATACCACCAAACCAAGCAATAACATCCATCGCCATTGGTAGCGCACTAAATAAGAAATACGCTCTAGCCACTAAGTACACCCCCGCAACAACCATTGTTGCGGCATGAATAAGAGCTGAAACTGGAGTTGGACCTTCCATTGCATCAGGTAACCATACATGCAGTGGAAATTGTCCGGATTTTCCAATCGGTCCAACAAAAATTAAAATTGCAATAATCGTAAGAGCCGTCGTTCCGTACACCGCAATATATTCAGGAATCATCGTTCTAAGTTGAATAAAATCAAGCGTTCCAAAGACTATTTGAATTAATAAAATTCCTAATAGCAGTCCAAAATCGCCTACTCGCGTTGTCATAAAAGCTTTTTTAGCAGCTTCTCGCGCTGATATTTTATAAAAGTAATAACCAATTAATAAATAAGAACAAAGACCTACCAGTTCCCAAAAAACAAACATCTGCACAAAATTAACTGCAATCACTAACCCAAGCATGGAAGCAGCAAACAATGATAAATATGCAAAAAATCTGCCAAATCCGTTATCGCCGTGCATATATCCTACTGAATATATTTGCACCAATAACGATACCAAAGTAACTACAAACAACATCATTGTAGTGATTGGATCGATTAATACACCCATATCAATATTAAGCCCAGCAATATTAACCCATGGTATTCTTTGAACAAATGGGTTATCCACGGTAATATTATTATTAAATACAGCCATAGCAACACCTAAAGCTAATATAAAGCTTGTTGTACTACAAGATATTGCAACAGTAGCTGCAGTTTTGTAACAATTTTTAACACCTAGTCCGATGATCAAAAAGGCTATCGCCGGTAATAGCGGAATTAACCATGCATGGTGCAACGCAAACTGACTAAACATAAAGCACCTACCTTCCTACCATTTCATGTTATCAAGTTTATCAGCAAGAACCGTATAATTATCGCGATAAATTCTAAATACTAATGCTAATCCTACCGCTACCTCAGCTGCCGCTACCGTAATGGTAAAAATAGTCATTACTTGTCCTGTTAATGTTGATACTTGAATAAATTTATTAAAGGCAATGAAATTAATATTAACTGCATTTAACATCAATTCTATACACATTAAAATGGCAATTACATTTCTTTTCGTTAACACACCATATAAACCAATCCCAAATAAAATAGCACCCAGAGTTAAATAATGTAATAACCCGATT
The DNA here is from genome assembly GCA_018052945.1 of Negativicutes bacterium. Classification (NCBI taxonomy): domain Bacteria; kingdom Bacillati; phylum Bacillota; class Negativicutes; species Negativicutes bacterium. The sequence continues at coordinate 7,527 of JAGPMH010000006.1, forward strand.
GTCATTCTTCATTCACTCCTTTAGCTAAAATAATTGCACCAATCATTGCTGCTAATAACAAAATTGCTGCAACTTCAAATGGAATAATAAACTTTGTTAACATTAAGTCAGCCAGTAATTCTACTGAGTTATTGATAACATTATCAGCTATTTTCCATGGCGTAGCTAAAATAGCTAGTAAAGTTAATAAGATAAAGCTAGCAACTACTGCTATGGAACTTTTAAAATTATTATTGCTAGGATTAGTTTCTTCCATGACATCACGCTTAGTTAACATCACTGCTAATGTTATGATGACAGCTACCGCTCCTGAATAAACTAGAATTTGTACTGCCGCTAAAAAATCGGCATGCAACAATACATAAATTCCGCCAACCCCAATAAAACAAACAGCTAATAACAACGCACTATGCAAGATGTTTTTCTTAAAAACAACCCCTACTGCTGATAATACTGTCACTAGCGCTAATGCATAAAACGCAATACTAACTGCAAGATCATTCATCAGACTTCACTCCTTGTGCATCAGCTTTAGCTTTTTTCTGCTCAGCAACCGCTTTGCAATCATGATCTAAGCTATTTCTATGATAAGAAAACATTTCGTAATTTTTATCCCATTCTATAGCTTTCGTTGGACAAGCCTCAATACATAAATCACACATTAAACATTTACCGGAGTGATATATATATTCTTCTAAATGGCGTTTCTTTTGTTCATCTATTGAAACTTTAAGTGATAAAGCTTTATTCGGACAAGCAATTTCACATAATTTACAAGAAATACATTTATCTATATTAAGGTCAAGTGTTCCACCACGAAATCGTTCAGTCATTGTTAGCTTTTCTTCGGGATACATTACGGTTTCTTTTTTGCCCCAAAAATGTTGCCAAGTAATCTTCATCCCTTTTAGTAATCCCTTACCTTTCATGCTAACACATCCTTTCTATTTTGATTACATCTTAAACAGATAAATTCCTACACCTGTTACCAAGACATTGATTAATGCCACCGGCAATAATATTTTCCATCCAAACGCTAATAATTGATCGACTCTTAGGCGTGGGAACGTCCATCTAAACCACATAAAGAGGAAAACCATCGCAAAAACCTTTAACCAAAACCAGATCATTCCCGGTAAAAACGGTCCATGCCACCCACCTAAAAATAATGTCGTAGTAATAATTGAAGCCGCTAATAAATTAGCATACTCTGCTAAGAAAAATAACGCCCATCTCATCCCGCTATATTCCGTAAAAGGCCCGGCGATAATTTCCGATTCACCTTCTACTAAGTCAAACGGGGTACGATTTGTTTCAGCGGTAGAAGCAATAACAAAGATAATAAAAGCAAACGGCTGTAATACAATAAACCAAAGATCACTTTGTGCCGCAACAATATCACTCATTTTTAGTGACCCGGTCAACATTACTATCCCTAGCAATGAAAATACCATCGGTATTTCATAACTTAACATCTGCGCAACCGTACGCATTGAACCAATTAGTGAATATTTATTATTCGAAGCAAGTCCACCCATCAAAAAGGGAAGAATACTTTGCGAAGCAATCGCAATTATAAAGAAAATACCAATATTTAAGTCAGCAAAAACAACACCATTATCAAACGGAAACACTGAATATACCAATGCTGCCGGTACAAATAACAGCATTGGCGCCAACGCCCATACCATTTTATCAACACCATTAGGAATAATATCTTCTTTTCCCAGCAATTTAAGCATATCAGCTACAGATTGCAACATCCCACGTGGCCCAACTCGATTTGGTCCAATCCGATCTTGCATAAAACCACATACTTTACGCTCCATATATACCAATACTATTGCTGATGTTAAAACAACTGCAAAAATACCGGCAATTTTTACTAAAATCATAATTAAAGCGACTACGTCAGCATTGCCAATTAACCCCAATAAAAAGCATTGTAAATCAGCCGACAACTTTGCTAGTCCTGAATACTCTTGCATAATTTCACCCGCCCAACCAAATTATTAACAGTCAACTTCACCCATTAACGGGTCTAATGTTGATAATACTGCTACGACATCTCCTAAAAGCATCTTACGACAAGATAAATCCAATGCTTGTAAATTAATGAAAGATGGTCGTCTTACATGAACACGATAAGGTTTAGTACTGCCGTCACTGACAATATAAAACCCTAATTCTCCGCGAGGATTTTCCAGTCTATGATAAACTTCACCAGCTGGCGGCTTTAAAACTTTTGGCACCTTTGCCATAAACTCACCTTCCGGCATCATTTCCAGTGCTTGTTCAATGATTTTTAAGCTCTCTTCAATTTCTTGAACTCTGACCATATAGCGATCCCAGTTATCACCGTTAGTTCCGGTTGGCACAATAAAATCAAATTTATCATAAACACCATAAGGTTGATCTTTTCTAAGGTCAAAATTAAAGCCACTTGCCCTCAATACCGGACCGGTTAAACCTAAAGCTAAAGCTTGGTCTTTTGTAATTGTCGAAGTGCCTTTTAAGCGATTATAAAAAATTTCATTGCCTGATAAAAGACCATGAAACTCGGCAATCATCTTCGGAGCATATTTAATAAACTCCTTGGTCTTTTTAATAAACTCTGATTGAACATCCGCAATAACTCCACCAATTCTTATATAGTGGAATGTCATTCTAGCTCCACAGACCAAATCAAATAAATCTAAAATTTTCTCTCTGTCACGAAAAGCATAAATCATTCCTGTACTGGCACCTAAATCAATTGCTAAAGTACCAATAAAAATTAAATGACTGGCAATCCGATTAAGTTCAGCCATAATAACCCTAATATATTCAGCCCGCTCAGGAACTTCAATATTAGCTAATTTTTCTACTGTTTGACAAAAAGCATAATTATTATTCATCCCTGAAACATAATCAAGTCTATCTGTATATGGTAAGCCTTGTGCATAGGTCCGAGATTCCAATAATTTTTCAATGCCTCTATGCAAATAGCCCATATGTGGCGTAGCTTTTAAAACTCTTTCACCATCTAACTCTAATTCAACTTGTAAAACACCATGAGTACTTGGATGTTGAGGTCCCATATTCAGTATGTATTTTTCACTATGTGGCATTTTAACCCCTCTTTTCCTCATTCAACATTTGAAAATCTTTTAATAATGGATGTCCGACAAAGTCCTCCGGCAATAAAATTCTTTTCATATTAGGGTGATTTTTAAACCATATTCCAAACAAATCGAAAACTTCTCTTTCTTGAAAATCAGCAGTCTGCCATATTGGCACTACAGATTCAATACTAGGTTTTTCTTTACTTAGTCTTACTTTTACGATTGCCATATGTTTTTTATCATATGAATATAAATGATAGACTATTTCTAAGTATTCCTTATAATCAACTGCCGTTAAGTTATTAAGCATCGAAAAATCAAATTGCTTATTATTTTTTAAATATTCCAAAACTTCTAAAATGTTTTTTTGGTTAACAATAATCTGATAAGGTGCACTTTCACCAAAAATTTCAACTATTGCTGGAAAATCAGCTTGCAATTGTTCTAACAGCTCTTTATTTAGATATTGTTGACTCATTTTCATGCAACCTCGCTACTTTTGGATTTTTAATTTTTTCTTTTAATTGAATAAGACCATTAATCAATGCCTCCGGCCTTGGCGGACAACCTGGTATATATACATCAACTGGAATTATTTTATCGACTCCCGGTACTACGGAATATGAATCAGTAAATGGTCCACCACAATTAGCACAGTTTCCCATCGCAATAACATACTTAGGCTCAGGCATTTGTTCATATAAGCGTTTCAACGGTCCTGCCATTTTATAACTTAAAGTTCCGGCAACAATCAATAAATCAGCTTGTCGTGGCGACGGTCTAAAAACCTCATAACCAAACCTCGATACATCAAATCTAGCTGCTGCTGAACACATCATTTCAATCGCACAACAGGCTAAGCCGGAAGTTAACGGCCACAAAGAGTTACCTCTAGCCCACTTAAATAAATCATCAACCGAGGTTACAATTACATTTTCTTTTAGTGAGTCTGGTACTAAATCTACTATTTCCATGTTAAAGCCCCCTTTTTCCATGCATACCACAAGCCCATGGTTAAAATACCAATAAAAATTAGCATCTCTACTAAGCCAAACAACCCTAGCTTTTGAAATTTAACAGCCCACGGGTATAAGAAAATAGTTTCGATATCAAAAACAACAAACACCAGTGCATATAAAAAGTAACTTACACGATATTGTACTGATGTTTTCCCAACTGTATCAACACCACATTCATATGGTTTTAACTTTTCCTCATTAGGCTGTCTGGGTTGAATAAACCAAGACGGTATCAATGCCATTAACGGAAAAACCAATGCAATTACTAACAAAATACCAATGCCACCAAATTCACTCATAAACTATTCATCCTTTCCCTAAGCAAATAATAAAAGTATTTAAAAATAATAAAACTGTTGACTTTTATGTCAACAGAATAGACTACTGCCTCTATGCTGTATAAACTTTAAAATTTCCTTCTCTAATTATTATAGAAATCTTTTATATTATTTTACATTGAATAAAAAGACTAAGCAATACACTTTTAGATGTATTTTGCTGTTTTTTTATGTATAAGTGTAAACTTTTCATGTTTTTTGTTTTTTTTAATATTTTTTTGTAATCTAATGAGAATATTTTAAGGTTTTATAACAGATAAGAATTAAATATTTAATTCTTATTATATCACTTAAAACTATCTATTGTAAAATATATCAGAAAATTTTCACTATTTTAATCAAGATAATTTTATCAATAATAATTATTTATTGGTTTAAAAATATCTTTATTTATCATATAAAATCTGTATAATGTAGTAGTTATCTTAATTATCAGGAGGGTGGAATTATAATATTTTTCGCATGTTAAGGCACTTTTTAATAGGTAAGCCCTTACACAACGAAGAGTTATCAGAAGAAAATCTCCCGAAATGGAAAGCATTGGCAATTTTTTTCTTCCGACGCTTTATCGTCAGTGGCCTATGGTCCTGAACAAATTTTACTAGTACTATCCATTCCTGGGCTAGTCGCCTATGGTTTTCTAGGTCCCATCGCTTTAGCTATTTTGGCCTTATTATTTATTGTTACTATTTCTTATTCTCAAGTGGCTAAAGTAAATCCCGGCGGAGGCGGTTCTTATTCCGTCGCCATCAAAAATCTTGGCGAAATACCGGCTTTAGTTGCTGCATCCGCTTTATTTGCCGACTACACATTAACAGTTGCAGTTAGTGTATCAGCCGGCACTGTCGCCATAATATCGGCTTTTCCACAATTTGCGCACCATGAAGTTATGATTGATTTATTGGTATTATTAGGTATTTTAATGATTGTTAACCTTCGTGGTGTTAGAGAATCTTCTACGGCTTTTGTTTTTCCTACTTATGCGTTTATATTAGGGATATTGATGCTAATAATATCTGGAGTATATCAGGCACTTACCGGCGTGGCGCCAATTATTCCGCAAGAGTCATTGCAACGTCAATTCGATTGGACAATGCTAGGATTAATTCTCCGTGCTTTTGCTAATGGTTGTAGCTCAATGACTGGTGTTGAGGCGATTTCTAACGGCGTTCCTATGTTTAAAAAGCCTGAAGTTAAAAATGCACAAGTAACAACCTATTTAATGTCAGGGTTATTAGGCTTGATGTTTCTCGGCATTACATTTTTATTAATGCATTATCATATAAATCCCTTAGCCGAAGTAACCGCGCTATCACAACTTGCTGAAATAACGTTGGGACGAGGCTGGATTTATTACTACATCCAAATAACGACAATGTTAATATTATATTTAGCAGCAAACACCTCGTTTAACGGCTTACCACCATTATTGTCTATCTTAGCTAAAGATGGTTACATGCCGCGCTATCTCGGCGCTAGAGGTGAAAGATTAAACTTTTCCAACGGTATTATTTTATTGACAATAATTGCTGCTATTTTGATCGTATTATATCAAGGAAACATTGAACATCTGATTTCACTTTATGCTATTGGTGTTTTCTTATCGTTTACGATTGCTCAAGCCGGTATGGTTATCCACTGGCACCGCGAAAAAACCTCCGGGTGTCTTCCTCGCGCAATGCTAAATGCCTTTGGGCTATTGTAACAGGAATAATTGTCTTAATCATCGGCTTTACAAAATTTATTTATGGCGCTTGGTTGGTTGTTATCTTTATTCCTTTCATGGTTAAAACCTTCAAACAAATAAAAAGTCACTATATGGATATGGCTGAACAATTACATTTACCGGTATCAGAATTAAATCCAGATATTGAAGCAAACTTAAAAATCGGTAAAAATATCGTTATTATGCCAATTGCCAGCCCCACATTACTGGTTGCCGAAACTATGAAATATGCTAAATCAATCAGTACCGATATTCTTGTTATCAATGTCGTAACTGATGAAGCCACCGGGCAAAAAAATCAAGCTAAATGGCAAAATTGGAACCCGGGGGTTGAATTAATAACAATTTATTCACCTTATCGAATGGTCAATCGACCTATTTTAAATTTCATCAACGAAGTAGCTAGTAAGAAAAATCCTGAAGACTTTATCACCGTTTTAATTCCCGAATTCGAAACAAAAAAATGGTGGCATAGAGTTCTTCACAATCAAACTGGTTTTATTTTAAGAACTCTTTTAATTTTAAAAGAAAATGTTATTGTTACAACAATCCCGTTTCACCTTAAAAAATAAGATAAGAGTATTTAAATAATTTCATTATTTAAATACTCTTTTTTCTATATCAATGCTAGTTTTTCTAAAACTTCTTTAAATTTTATAGCATCAATCGGTTTATTAGCATAAGCTTGACAACCAAGTTCAAATGTTTTATCAACATATTGCTTCTCGGCTAAAGCAGTGGTCATAATAACCTTAACTTGTTTACCTTCCTGAATATTTTTTTTATCTTCTAAGCTTCTTATCACTTTTAAAACTTTTACTCCATCAAGTTTAGGCATCATTATGTCTAAGCATACTAAGTCATAAGGTTTATTTTCTTTTTGTGCTAGCATAAAGGCGTCAACTGCTTCCAAGCCATCTACTGTAACATCACACTCTCCATATTTAGATAAAATTTTCAGCATAATTTTTCTACTCGCTAAATCATCTTCTACTATTAAAATTCTCATTTTAACAAACCCCTCTCTTATGTTGTTACAGCATTGTCAAGATTTCATTTAAACATTGCTTTATTGTTGATAAATCATTTTTTCGCGTTGCCATTTGTATTTTAAAGGCAGCATCTGATATTTCAGTTTTTGCCTCTTTATAATAATCTTTTAAAGTTCCCGCTATTTCAGCAATTTTATCATAGTCTGCTGCTTCGCTTGCTATTCTTAATCCTCTAATTAAATCTTCAATGTTAACCACATTACTTTCATTGGTAACTGGTTTTTCTAAAGCTTCCAAAAAAATTTGACAGTCAAATTTTTCGTCAATGCTATTATCGACTTTTTCAAAAAAAACACCTTCTATTTTGTCACGCAACTCTATCATATCGATTGGTTTTGATAAGTAATCATCCATCCCACTATTTAAATATCGTTCACGATCCCCTTTAATCGCATTAGCGGTAAGTGCAATAATCGGCAAGTGCCGATTATAATTTTTTTCTCTTTGCCGAATATATTTTGTGGCTTCAACCCCATCCATCATTGGCATTTGTATATCCATCAAAATACAGTCAATACTACCTAACTCCATTCTAATTGCCTCTAAGCCGTTACTGGCTAACACTGTTTTATAACCCATTTTTTCTAGCATTTTGCGTAAAACAATTTGATTGGTTTTATCATCCTCAACAATTAAAATATTCCGTTCTTCAATTTTTGTATTATTAAGACAACTCACAGCTTTTTTTCGCTTTTTCGTAATTGTTGTATAGGGAATGTAAAAATTAAAGCTACTACCAACACCAACTTCACTCTCAACCCAAATTTCTCCACCCATCATTTCAATAAGTTGCTTACTAATATTCAGCCCTAAACCGGTTCCACCAAAATTTCTAGTTATTGAACCATCCACTTGACTAAAGGACTTGAATAATTTATCAATATCAGTTTTGGCTATGCCAATACCAGTATCTCTAACCGTAAAATAAATAAATTCTTGATTATTACCGCCAATAATTTTTTTAACCTTTAATTCCACAAAGCCTGTTTGAGTAAACTTAATGGCATTTGTTAATAAATTATTTAAAATTTGCTCTAATCTAATAGGATCACCTAAAATTAATTTTTTACTTTCAAGCGCAAAATCACACATAAATTTTAAATTTTTGTTAATTGCATTTATTTTATGTGGCTTAATAATAGTATCTACCAATTCTTTTAGTGAAAAAGCAATAGTTTCTATTTCCATCTTACCGGCTTCCATTTTAGAAAAATCTAAAATGTCATTTATTATTTTCAGCAAAGATCTTGCACACATTTTAGCCGTTTGTAAATTATCTTGTTGCTCCTCATCTAAACTAGTCAACAGTGTTAAGTCAATCATCCCTAACATTCCATTAATCGGCGTCCTAATTTCATGACTCATATTGGCTAAAAACGTACTTTTAGCTTTATTGGCTTCTTCGGCTATTTCTTTCGATTTTTTCATTGCCTGCTCGGCCAGTTTTCGCTCAGTAATATCGGTAAATATCGCCGCAAATTTTTCTTTTTCAAAGCTATAACTAGATAAAGAAAACCATTTCTTGCTGACCGGACAAAAAAATTCACAATTGTAACGGCCTTGACCTTTATGCGCAATATCATACGTAATCATTAACCATTCATTTTGCTGTTCAAAGCAGTCTTCCATTATATCAGAGTAATAATTACCAACAATTTCATCTCTACTAAGTCCAGTCATATTTAAAAAGTGTTCATTTACTTCTAAGTACTCAAAATCAATATAACCTTCCTTAACATGTGGTATAACTTTATTATAAGTAAAACCACTCTGCATATTCATAAATAATGACTGATATTGTGATTTTGTACGTTCAACCGCGAATTCAAACTCTTTACGTTGGGTAATATCAAAGGCAATACCAATGATACCATCTTTTTTACCATTTATATCGAAAAACTCTCTATTAATACACCAAAACCACTGATATTCACCATTTTTACCTTTCATCCTTATTTCAGCTTCAAACCCTTCCTCTTTGCAATATCTTTCAAAATATTCTCTTTGATCATCAGGATGAACCATTTTCAGCCATTTAGTGCCGTAACTTTCCTCTTTATTTTTACCGGTGAACTCAACAAACATATCATTAACATACCGATTACCTTTTTCTTTAGCCCACCAAACTAACCCTGGGAAACTATCTAAAATGCTTAAATGAAAATCTCTAGACCTAGATAACTCCAATTCTCGTTCTTTACTATCGGTAATATCAAGAATGTTGACAATAATATTTTTTTTACCACCAATTTTAGTTGGTGCTATTGCAATTTTTAACCATTTAACATTTTCACTGTTTAAAACCTCAAAATTTTTTTCAATATATTCAGTAGTTTCTTCACTAACCAACGCTTTTATTATTGCTTTATTAACTTCACACTTTTTGCAGCTTTCTCCATAACCACAGCCTAATTCACTTTCAATGTGACCTTTGCATAAAAAGGCACTACCAAAAGCTTTTCCAATAACATCCTTATTACCAGCTAACGTTATCGCCGCATTATTCATACTTACAATATGTCCACTATCATCTACTAAGCACATTCCCATCGGTGCACTGTTAAAAATATTTTTCAGACTATTACTCTCATCATAAATTCTTTGCTCTAAGTCTTTTATTTTATTAATATTACGGAAAACAACTATTCCGCCAATCACTTCATTATTTTCTATTATTGGCGAACAAGTTGCTGATAAATATATATTTTCACCCTTTTCATTGATAAAAACCGTACCACGTACTAAGCCCGTTGTTTTTTTCTTTTCCATCGCTGTTTTTACAGGATTTAATAAATTATTTTTATTATCTACATTAAAAATTGGGAACCCTGCGGTAAAAGTTTTGTGCAAAATATTTTCTTTATTGCCGATAATTTTGACACCAGCATCATTTACATAAATAATGTTAGATAAAATATCAGTTATTATTACACCATCACCTACACAATCAAGCGATTCCAGTAATAAATTTTTAATGTTGATTTCTTTTTTCATATTTTCCCCACCAACTTTTTATACAACTGAATTTATTTTTCCTGCAATTTGTTCCAATGATAATTGTATTTCAACTGCACCAATGCTATAGGCTACTTTTGGCATCCCATAAACTACTGAACTCTTTTCATTTTGTCCAATGGTATAAGCCCCTTGCGTACGCATCTTTAATAAACCTTTAGCACCATCATAGCCCATTCCTGTTAATATAACCCCAACAACCTCGCTACCAAAAGCTGCCATTGAATCAAATAATACGTCAACTGCTGGACAATGTCCGTTTACTTTTTCTCCTTCAAAACATTCAACCTTAACGGTCGAACCAACTTTCTTCGCAATCATATGTTTATTGCCAGGTGCAATCAAAACTCTGCCCGGTAATACTAAGTCACCACTTTCCGCTTCTTTTACATCAAAGCTAAATGTCTCATTTAATCTTTGGGCAAACATATTCGAAAAAACCGGAGGAATATGCTGTACTATTAAAATTGGTGGAATCGGTGGTGATATTCCTTCTAGCAAATTAGTAATCGCAACAGTTCCACCTGTTGACGCCCCGATAGCAACGATTTTCTTTTTGCTGTGACTTATCCGCTCTTCAATCACTGGTTTTCTGATAACATTTTTTTCTTTTTGTACTTTGGCGGCTGCCGCAATTTTCACCTTGAAAATTAAATCATCAAAAAACTCTTTACCAGTTACAACAATATTGCCATCAGGTTTTTTTACAAAGTCTACCGCTCCTAAACTAATCGCTTCAAATACAGAATCATCAGAATCATCAGTACCACTAATTACTATTGTTGGAATAGGATATTGTGGCATTAATCTGCGCAAAAACTCTATTCCATTCATTTTAGGCATTTGTACATCCAAAGTCATAACATCAGGATGATATTGCAATAACTTATCTCTGGCCTCAAAAGCATCTGCTGCTGTTGCAACAACTTCAATATTAGGATCAGAATTTAACATTTTGGAAAAAATTTCACGAAACAATAAAGAATCATCGACAATTAAAACTCTTATCTTTTTCATAATAATTATTCCTTTCTATACACTGAAGGCATAACATATTTAAAACCACTATTACCTCGTTCTATTGTTTCGGCATGTCCTACAAACAAATAGCCACCTGGCTCTAAGGCCTTATAAAATTTTTTAACTAGATTTTTTCTTGTTTCATAATCAAAGTAAATCATTACATTACGACAAAAAATAGTTTGAAAGTTCTTTTTAAACGGAAAAACATCTGTCATTAAATTAAACTTTCGAAAAATTATTTCACTTCTAATTTCTTCCTTTATCTGATAAATGTTTTTTTCAACTTCTTTCATTTTATTAAGTTTCCAGCTTGAAGGTAAGCCAGCAATTTCATTACCACTATACTGGCCTTTCATCGCACAATTTAATGCCTTTTCCGATATATCAGTTGCTAAAATTTTTTTATTCCACCTTAAGGCATCTTCTGAAAAAAAATCATCAATAATCATTGCTAAAGTATAAGCTTCTTCACCGGTAGAACAAGCAGCCGTCCAAATTCTCAAATCATAATCTCTAATATTTTTTGAAATATAAGGCAAAACCTCATTCGCAAAAAATTTAAAATGACTTATTTCTCGCATAAAAAAAGTATGGTTAGTCGTAATATTATTAACAAGTTCAATTTTCGCTTTGCCACTCTTTTCATTTAAAAGATATTCATAATAATCAGTGATACTATTTAAATTTAAGCTTGCTACCAGTTTATAAAGTCTATTAACTAATAAAGTTTTCTTTTGTTCTGATAAATTTATCCCAAAATTAGCCTTAATATAATCTGCTAATAATCTAAATTCTTCATCAGTAATATTCTTCATAATTATCACCTAAATAATCTGTAACTTATGCGTCATTATCAGGAATCAACTTCGAAAATAAGCTTGTAATAATCTAAAATAAGTTTAACATCTGTACCTACTTTACCAATTTCTTTTACATATTTATTACTGTTATTTTTAACATTTGGTGGCAAAACAATATTTTCTTCAGCTATTTCTATAACCTCGGAAACACTATCTACAATTAAGCCCACCGCAATTCCTTCTACTTCAATGATAACGATACAAGTTCGGTCATTGTAAGGTACATAATTTTTTTTAAACTTTAAGCGCATATCAATTACAGGATTAATTTTTCCTCTCAAATTAATAATTCCCTTAACATAATCCGGCATTTCAGGAATTGTTGTAATAGTCTGAATACCGATAATTTCCGTAACCACCTTGATATCAATACCATAATTTTCATTACCAATCACAAAAGTAAGAAACTTATTTTTCTGCGTATCTTCTTCCAGTAGAACTTCTGCTTCGGAATTCATATTAGTTTCACCTTCTTTAATTAATTCTGGAGCTAAGCCCCGCCGGATCAATAATAAGACTAATGCTACCATCACCCAGTAAAGTACAGCCGGCAATCCCTTTGATATTATTAATATTTTTAATATAAAGCGGAATTGGTTTAACTACAATACTTTGCTTTGTAATTAATTTATCAGCCAACACACCAATCGTCATATGATCAGTTTCTACCATAATCACAATTCCTTCAGTAAATTCTTTAATAGCAGTTTCAATATTGTAAGTATTATGTAATCTTATCGTTGGATAGCATTCTCCTCTAACCATAATTAATTCTGTTCCATCGGGATCTATTATAATTTGCTTATCAGTTGGTCTAAAAGTTTCTCTAATAGTCTTTATCGGAATCGTATAACTACTTTTACCGACTGCAACTATCATTCCTTCCATAATTGCTAGCGTTAATGGAATTTTCAAAGTTATAATGCTACCACTCCCCGGAGTACTATCAATAATAATATTTCCACCAATAGCATTAATATTTTGCATTACCACGTCCATACCAACACCACGACCAGAAAACTCTGTAATTTTTTCTTTAGTTGAAAATCCTGGTTCAAAAATGAAATTATAAATTTCTTTATCACTATATTCATTTTCCGGTTTACGCAATAAGTTATTTTCTTTTGCTCTAGTTAAGATTTTATCACGATCCAAACCTTTACCATCATCAGAAATGCTTATTATTACTTCACTACCAGTATTTTTCGCTTCTAACGTCACTGTCCCCACCGGATTTTTCCCTTTATTAGTTCTTTCATCCGGTAATTCAACCCCATGATCTAATGAGTTTCTGATTAAATGCATTAATGGATCGGATATATGTTCAATAACATTTTTATCAACTTCTGTTTCTTCACCAATCAACACCAACTCTGCCTTTTTATTTAGTTTTTTAGACATATCTCTAACGATTCTATTCATTTTCTGGAATGTCCCAGCTAATGGAACCATTCTAATAGACATCACACTATCTTGTAATTCAGAAGTTATTTTGCTTAACTGTCTTGATGCTTTTTGAAAATTATCCAATTCTAACCCTTGCAAGTCAGGATTTTCGGTCACCATTGCTGTCGCTATAACCAACTCTCCCACCAAATCCATCAACATATCAAGTTTAGCTACTTGTACACTGATAACCTCTTGAGTAATATGATTGCTTTCACTAGTGTTTTTATTCTTCTCTTCAGTAATTTGCGGAACTATAATTTCCGTTGGTTTAATAGTTTCATCACTCAAGAAAATTTCATTGATTGTTGCTCTTGTTTGTTCCTGTGATAATTCTTGATATTGTGCCAAATCATCAAGTTGCTTAACTTCCATTTTCTTTAAATACTGCGTTCCATCAATCAGTTTTTCTACTTCACTATATTTTGCCTCGGTTTTAAACCACAGTTTAAAACCATCTTTTTTTATAACGTCAACAGATTGATCATTTTCTAATATATCCTGTGGCTTAAACTGTATCTCACTAGCTATATCTTTTACAAAATTAACAATAGTATATGCCCTGATATTTTCCATATCACATTCCGCATCAAAAAAAACTGTTACTAAAAAATAATTTTCATTATCACTACTTTTATTTTTGTCCGCACTAATATAGTATTGTTGATTTTCAATTTTAGGTTTTTCTTGAGCAACATTATCAGACTTAACATTTAACTTTAAATTTTCTAAAAAGCTTTTAGTTCTGTTAATTAGTTCTTGCGCAACACCATCAGGATCAGTGCCATTTTGCATTTTTCCTACTTCGTCTTTAATAAAATCTATCGACTCTAAAATAATATCAGCCAATTCACTACAATCAAAATTCAGAGAATTATCACTTCTCAATTGATAAAATATATCCTCCAATGAATGCGTCAATGTTGCAACTTCATTTACCAACATCATTGAAGATGAACCTTTTATAGTATGCATTATTCTAAAAACTTCATTAACATCATTATTATCAAACATATCATTTTTTTCACTTCTCATTACAATTTGCTCAAGTTGTTCTAGCAATTGTGTTGTTTCAAAAATGAACATCTCCAACATTGGTTCATTAATATTTTGCGACATTTTCACCAAACCCTTTCATTAGCAGGTTAAAATCCTATTAATAGTATTAACCACAAATTCCTCTTCTAGTGGTTTCACAATAAAATACTTCGCACCATTTAAAACTGCTTCTTTAATAAATTCCTCTTGTCCTACGGCTGTTACCATAATAACATTAGCTTGAGGATCTTTATTGATAATTTGCTTTAAGGCTGTAGTCCCATTCATAACCGGCATACTAATATCCATTGTCACCACATCCGGTTTTAATTGAAAATAATTCATAATAGCTTCCTGACCGTTTGTTGCTTCACCTGCAATTAAAAAACCATTTTTCTCTAACATATTTTTCAATGTTAATCTAACAAAAGGAGCATCATCAACAATCAAAACCTGTTTCATTCTTCTCCCTCCTTAACAGTGTCTTTTTCGAACTTATTAATTTCATTTAAAACCTCAACTAATGTATTATTAAACTCTACCAAACAACTCATTAACAGTTCATTTTTTGCTCTGTCCAGTAGCAACTTTTCTAACTTTTCAGCAACCAATGCTAGTTTAAAAATTCCTAAATTTCTTGCAACTCCTTTTATTGAATGAACAATTATTCTTGCATCATCATAATTTTCTTGGATTATTAGCATTGCAATCTCTTCATCAGATTTTGTATAAGTTTCTTTAAACTTTATAATCATTCTATTAAATAAGTCTAAATTGTCATTTAATCGCTCTAATACTTCAACTTCATCAACAAAGCTATATCTAATTCTTTTGTTCTTCATAAAGCTTCCACCTCTCGTGTTATCTTTTTATGAAATATTTCTCTAATAATTTTTTCAATTTTTTTTATATCAATAGGCTTTTCCAGATAACCATCAGCTTTTGCTTGTGAAATTTTATCAAATTCGCCCAAAATATCATTGCCGGAAATAATGTAAACAGCAATATCAGGCGAAATTTTTTCTTTAATAAACTTACTTGCTTCATACCCATTAATCAGCGGCATATTAACATCCATAAAAATTAAATCATAATCATAATTATCTTTTAAAATAGCCAACGCTTCTTCTCCATTTGCGGCATGTGTAATAGGAATTTTAGAACTATTATTAAAAGCTTGTAGTATCAAATCCTCTAAAATAAGCCGATTTATAACCATATCATCTACCAGCATTATATTAATTTTAATATCCGCTATAATAATCATTTCAAACACTCTTCTCTGCTTAGTTTACTTTAACAACTATAATCATTATTTCCATCAGCATATTCTTTCGCAATCTGCACAAATAATTCATTATTATTAATGAAGATTTCTACAATTTCCGGGTCAAAGTGCTTTGATTTTTCATCGCTTATAATTCCCATTGCTTCACTATGAGTATATAACTTGTTATATACTCTAGGCGTAACTAAAGCATCATACACATCAGCTAAGGCCACTACTCTGGCACAAAAAGGAATATCATAACCTTTCAGACCTTCAGGATAACCATTACCATCAAAGCGTTCGTGGTGATACTTTATTATATCCACAGCATAATCCAGTACTTCTGTACAATTTACTATATTTTCACTATTCAATAAATCAAGACCGGCAATAGTATGTTTTTTGATTAAAGCAAACTCTTCCTTACACAATTTTTCTTTCTTATTTATTATTTCGTCAGGTATTGTTATTTTTCCTATATCATGTAACATTGCCGCTTTAGAAATTATTTTTAGTTTACCCTGACTTTTACTGTCACCGTAAACCTCACCATATTTTTTTACTAAAAGCTCAGTATATTTTTTTATTCTTAAAATATGATTACTCTTTTCCTTGCTGTATGCCGTTACTACTCTTAGCATAATATTATTGTACTCATCCATAACACTTTTTAATTTTTCTTGATTATGTAAATAATCCTTATGAACATTGTTTATCTTTTTTAGGAGCTCCGCTTCTCTAACTCTAACTTTTAAATGATTATCAATCCTAATTTTAATTTCATTGATATTAAAAGGTTTAGTGACATAATCAGCAGCCCCTAAGCCTAATCCGTAAGCTTTACTATTAGGATCATCCAGTGCCGATAAAAATATTACCGGAGTGCTAGCTGTAGCCATATCACCTTTTAAAATTTTATAAAATTCATAACCACTAATTTCCGGCATCATAACATCTAGTAAAATGATGTCAGGATTATAACTTTTAATTTTCATCAAGGCTGGTAATTTTTGTTTTTCAGTTATTACCAAATAATCATCTTGTAGGGCTTCTTCTAGTAACATTAAGTTGATGTCATCATCATCTAAAATAAAAACTGTAGCTTTTTTATTCATATAAATCCCCCTGATTCTTTCAAGAAAATATCAGGATTAGAATAAAGGCAAGCTATATTCTTTTTTTATGAAATATAGCTTGCCCTAACATTAATATCCTAGTAATTAATATTTACCGAATTCTTCATCACTTAAAGAAATCTGCTGAATTGATGAATGAATTTTTGTATTTTCTTGATTTCGTCTATTATCATAATATCCTTGTGAGTGGCTCTCAAAATTATCCAAATGAATATTATTGCTAATTTTTTTTGTTTTAAATTTTGCTACATTTTTTCTTAACAAATCAGCTTGTGAACTTAATTCTTCGCTCGCACTAGCACTTTCTTCAGCATTAGCAGAGTTAGCTTGAACAACTTGGGATACTTGTATTACCCCTTGGCTGATTTGTTCAATACCTAAACTTTGTTCGTTGGAAGCATGGGTAATGCCTTCTACCAATTCAGCAACTTTAGTAACTGTATTGACAATCTCTTCTAACGCCATAGCCGTATTATTCGCAATTTTAGTTCCTTCATTAACTTTTACAATCGAAGTTTCAATCATATCAGTAGTTTCTTCAGCTGCTTTAGCTGATCTTGCGGCTAGGTTTCTAACCTCTTCCGCTACTACCGCAAAGCCTTTGCCATGCTGTCCAGCTCTAGCAGCTTCCACTGCCGCATTTAGCGCTAAAATATTAGTTTGGAAGGCAATTTCATCAATTACTTTTATTATTTTAGAAATGCTGTTAGATGATGAATTAATATCATTCATTGCTTTTAACATTTCCTGCATTTGACTATTTCCTTGCAACGCACTAGTTTGGGCATCAATAGTAAGTTGATTTGCTTTATTAGCATTTTCAGCGTTTTGCCTTGTTTGTGCTGAAATTTCTTCGATGGAAGAAGTTAATTCTTCTACGGCGCTCGCTTGTTCAGTCGCTCCTTCTGATAGAGAAAGACTAGAATCGGAAATATTTTTCGCACCGGCCGCAACTTGAACGGCTGCAGTATTGATTTGTGTCATAATTTCATTGGTTGTATCTGCCATTTGTGTGAAAGCTTGTGCCAAATCACCAATCTCATCTTTACTGTTAACATTAACTTTAACTGTCAAGTCCCCTTCTGCTATTTTATTAGCAGCATCTTTTAATTTATAAATCGGTTTACTAATAAGTTTTGACAAGAACATTCCTAAAATAACGGCTAAAATGAAAATTATAATTGTTGTAATGAGCATCATCGTCATTGTTGATGAGCTCATATCATTAACTTCAACAATTCTTTTATTACCTAAAGTTTCTTTCAACTTAAAAAGATCTGTAATTTCTCCAATAATCTCCAGACTTTTTGCATCTGCTTCATTTTGAAATAATGTAGCAGCTTCATCTAATCTGCCACTATTAGCGAGTGAAAAAACTCGCTCTCTAGTTGACATAAAACTACTTATTTTACTTTTTAGACCATTAAACTTTACTTTTTCCTCTTCACTAAGAAGGCTGAGTTCAATTTGTTTAATATCATCATCTATTTTTTTATCAAGTTCTACAACTTTATTATAACTTTTTAATCTTAAATCACTAGTTTTATCCATAAATACAAGCCTAGTTGCGGTTCTCATATCACGAAAATCCATACCAAAGCCACCTAAGTCGCCCATACCAATACCATAATCTCTATACAATATCGTATATTCTTTATCTATTGATTTCATATTAATAATGCCAATACCACCAACAAAGCCTGCTAAAATTGCCACTGTCACAAATGCTACCGTTAACTTAACACCAATTTTTAAATTCATAAACCATTTCACAATAAAACCTCCTCAAGTATTATTACTTATTAGATGTCCATGCTTACAAATAGCTCTTCATCAGTAAATATTTTTTCACAATCTAGCAATAATTTGACTTTATCGCCTACTTTACCAATGCTTTTTACATATTTATTACTGATAACATTAACATTTGGTGGTACAACAATATTTTCATCAGCAATATAAACAACCTCTACCACACTGTCAACAATTAACCCAATTAAAGTGTCTCTTATATTCACAACAACAATACAGGTTCTACTATTGTATTCCTTAAAATCTTTTTTAAATTTCAGCCTCATGTCAACTACCGGAATTATCTTGCCACGCAAATTAATAATTCCTCTTACATAAGGTGGCATTTGTGGCATTTCCGTAATGGGGTGTAAGCCGATTATCTCTATAACAATCGCTATTTCTATGCCATAAACTTCATCCCCTAGCAAAAACGTTAAAAATTTTCCTTTTTGTGTATCTTCAGCGATATCAAGTACTTCCGCTAGGTTATTCATATTGCTACCTCCTTAATTAGTTTCTATAAATTTACTTTTATTATAACTCAATATCCATTTTTATGCATTGTAGCAATAAACAAAAAAAATCCGCTATTATTGTGTAATAATACAATTCAACTTGTAAAAACAGGAAATTAGTCTTACAATAGTAATATCATATTATATAAAGGTTACGAGGTAGATATTATGAGTTGTAAAAATACTATCCTCATAGTTGACGATAACAATATTGATCGTGAGTTAGTAATTGGTCTCTTAGATGACAACAATATTAATATTATTAATGCTTGCGATGGATTAGAAGCTTTAACATATTTAAGAAATAATAATCCTGATTTAATTTTATTGGATATTGTTATGCCTAATTTAGGAGGCTTTGAGTTACTAGAAAAAATCCAAGCCTCACCCCTAACAGCTAGAATACCGGTCATATTGTTAACAAGTGTTGACGATATGGACTATATCAACAAGGGCTTAGAATTAGGGGCAGTTGACTATGTAATAAAACCCTTTAATGCAAAAGACATCAAGGCTAAAATTAAAAATCATTTTAATGTGAAAAATAGCTATGATACCAGTTTTGAGTTATTAAGATCCTTTGCTCAAGCCATTTCCGGAGCCTCTGCAATAATTAATGAAGAAGGAATTATTTTAGAAAAATTCGGTTCTTTTGAAACACAATGTCCTAATTTACCCCATAATATAAAGTTACCTACCGATACCAGTAACAGTAAATTTCTTAATCAAATTATTCTAGGGATTAAAAAAGCATTAAAATCAAATGCCAACTTTTCTTTTGAAAGTGAACTTACACAAAACGGCGTACGAAAAGTATTGCAAATTTCTATTTCAGACATGAAGTATAGCTTTAATAATAAAAAGATCTTATCGCTACATATCTTGGATATCACAAACAAAGTCCTTGAAAATAGGCAAATTGATTTATTATATGAGTTTCAAAATCGCAATCGTTTATTTAACAACTTATTGTCAGAACAATATAGTGTTAAACAAAAAAATCAAATCCTCGAAACTTATGGTTTGGATTTAAACGCTCCGGTAGCTTGTTATATAATATCAGTGTTAGATGATAAGCATCATCTAACTGACATTATTAATAATGCATTAGGAGAATGGTTATTTATTAATGGCTATGCTTGGACTTGGCTTACAACCTGGGGTATCTCTACTTTAGTCCAACCGGTTAATCCGGCAAGTATAAATAAAAATGCCAAACTTCTAGCGGAAAAACTCTTGTTGAGGTTTCCTGAATATAAATTTAAAATATCCATATCGTTAGAAGAAGATAATTTTAATTTTAACCAAATTTATGCTGACGCTTTATCTAGCTTACTATTTGCCCTTGATAATAATGATAATTATGTATTATTTAATTTTGAATTACATGCAATTTACCAAATAGTTTTAAATGCTTTTAATAATACTGATGTAGATCGATTTATTGATAAAATGCTCGGAAAAATAATTTTATCCGACAAACAGAATGATGGGCAATTATTAAAAACCCTATTTTATATTTTAAATAATGCCAGTACAAAAATCATTTCACAAAAGTTATTTATTCATCAAAACACCGTTTTATGGCGTAAACAAAAAATAGAGGAAATTTTAGGTTACAACTTAGATGATATTCATATTAAAAATCAATTATTACTAGCTTATAAGTTCTATCGCTTAAAAAACTTATTGTCCAAAAATGTTCCTGCTGATTATGTCAATCTGTGAAAACAAAAAAAGTCGCAATTAACAAAATGTTAATTGCGACTTTATCTTTAATTGTAAAATTATTTATTGGACTCTTCAATAGCAACTGCCACGGCAACGCTAGCGCCAACCATTGGGTTATTACCCATACCGATTAGCCCCATCATTTCAACGTGTGCAGGAACTGAAGAAGAACCAGCAAATTGAGCATCAGAATGCATGCGACCCATAGTATCAGTCATACCATATGAAGCAGGACCGGCACCCATGTTATCAGGATGTAATGTTCTACCAGTACCACCACCTGAAGCAACGGAGAAATAACTTCTACCATTTTCGTTACATTCTTTTTTATATGTACCAGCAACAGGATGTTGGAAACGAGTTGGGTTAGTTGAGTTACCAGTGATGGAAATATCAACTTTCTCAGATCTCATGATTGCCACACCTTCTTGAACATCATCAGCGCCATAGCATCTAACTTTTGCTCTTTCACCATCAGAGTAAGCTGTTTCTTTAACGATTTTTAATTCGTTTGTGTAATAATCGTAATCAGTTTGCACATAAGTGAAACCATTAATACGAGAAATTACAAGAGCAGCATCTTTACCAAGACCATTTAAAATTACACGTAATGGATCTTTTCTAACTTTATTAGCAGATCTAGCAAGACCAATCGCACCTTCAGCAGCTGCAAAAGATTCATGACCTGCTAAGAATGCAAAGCATTTAGTATCTTCAGTAAGTAGCATTGATGCTAAATTACCATGTCCAATACCAACTTGTCTGCTATCAGCAACAGAACCAGGAATACAAAAAGCTTGTAACCCTTCACCAATTGCTTTTGCCGCATCAGAAGCTTTAGTGCAACCTTTTTTAATTGCAATTGCCGCTCCTAAAGTGTATGCCCAACAGGCATTTTCAAAGCAGATTGGTTGTATTCCTTTTACAATACCTGCTACATCTATACCTTTATCATCACAGATTTTTTTAGCTTCCTCTAATGAAGAAATACCAAATGTTTTTAAAGATTCTGTGATTTTATCTATACGTCGTTCGTAACCTTCAAACATCGCCATACTATAAATCCCCTCTCTATATTAAATAATTCTATTCTTTACGTGGATCGATGTACTTAGCAGCATTATCAAATCTACCATATTGCCCAGTAGCTTTTTGTAGTGCTTCGTTAGCATCCATACCTTTTTGTTGAATCATTTCCATCATTTTACCAAGATGAACAAATTTGTAACCAGTGATTTCATTATTTTCATCAAGTGCTAATGTAGTAATGTAACCTTCTGCTAATTCAAGGTAACGAGGACCTTTTGCTAAAGTACCAAAAGTTGTACCAACTTGGCTACGTAAACCTTTTCCTAAGTCTTCAAGACCAGCACCGATTGGTAAACCACCTTCGGAGAAAGCAGTTTGAGTTCTACCATAAGCAATTTGTAAGAACAATTCGCGCATTGCTGTGTTAATAGCATCACAAACTAAATCTGTGTTTAATGCTTCTAAAATTGTTTTACCTGTAAGGATTTCTGCTGCCATTGCTGCAGAATGAGTCATACCGGAACAACCAACTGTTTCAATTAAAGCTTCTTGGATAACGCCATCTTTAACATTTAAAGTTAATTTACAAGCGCCTTGTTGAGGTGCACACCAGCCAATACCGTGTGTTAAACCATTAATGTCTTTTACCTCTTTTGTTTTTGTCCATTTGCCTTCTTGTGGGATTGGCGCAGAACCATGATTAGTAGCTCTTGCCACGCAAGTCATTTCTTTTACTTCATGCGAGTAAATCATATTAGCTCTCCTCTCAAAAATAAATAAACTCCTACATAATCGCAGGAGTTGTAACCATGTAAACAGGTTTCCTAGCGAACTCCATCGCTTTTTTAACCACAATATATATTATATCATTTACTTTAACCTTGTAAATAGCTCAATAACTTAATTTACAATATTAATTGGAGTTTGTTCAAGATATTTTTCCAAATTTAACACTGCAATATCCATTAGTCGCTGTCGAGCCTCTTTAGGAGCCCAAGCAATATGAGGGGTAATAATACAATTAGGTGCTTTTAATAAAGGGTTATTGCTTGAAATTGGCTCAGCACTAACAACATCTAATGCTGCCCCCAATACTTTTCTTGTAGTTAAACCTTCTGCCAAAGCTTTTTCATCAATCAACCCACCTCGTGCAGTATTAATAATCATAACCCCATCTTTCATTTCTTTTATTCTATCTTTATTTATTAATTTTTCATTTTGTGTTGTTAACGGACAATGTAGTGAAATAATATCAGATATTTTAATAAGTTCAGTTGTAGTGACAAACTTTACATTTTCATTTAAATATTGTTCTTGGGGATAAGCTGTGCTAATTACTACTTTCAAACCAAAAGCTTGCGCTATTTTCAAAACAGCTTTACCAATTTTACCAAAACCAATAATCCCTAAAATTTTATCTTTCAATTCAGTTTGTGGCGTTAAACAATATGAAAAATCGCTATTATTACTCCATTTTCCTTGTTTAACACTATCACTATGTAGTCCGATGCGATGACACAGCTCCAAAATTAGTCCAAACGTAAACTGTGCCACCGCCGTAGTGCCGTAATCAGGAATATTAGTAACTACTATTTTATTCTTCTTAGCAGCAACTATATCCACTACATTATAACCGGTAGCCAGTACTCCAATAAATTTCAAATTAGGACAAGCTGTAATTATTTCCTCATTGATAACTGTTTTATTAGTATAAATTATTTCAGCATCAGCTATTCTTTCTATAACTTCACCCGGCTTCGTTCGGTCATACACTATCAATTCACCTAAACTGGCTAAGTTCGACCAACTCAAGTCGCCAGGATTTAGCACATAGCCATCCAATACTACTATTTTCATCATTTTCTCCTTTTGTATTATAAAAATTTATAGCAAGACGAGCCTTAGAAAAAATTAATAAAATAGCAGAACAACTGAAGTTTCAGCTATTCTGCTATCATTATAACTCATTTATTGTTGAGGGTTAATTTTTTCTTTAAATATCTGTTGACCATTTTTTATTTCTACTACTACTGCACTTTTTATTGGGTTATGATTATTATCAATACTTAGTAAACCGGTTGTAATCTGTAGTTTTTTTGTTTCTTCTAGCGCCTGACGGATTTTTTCCGGGTCATCACTACCGGCTCTTTTAATTGCATCAATCACAACTAATGCACAATCATAGCCTAAAACCGCCAGTGCACTAGGTTCTTGATTATATTCAGCTTTATAAGCTTTAACAAATTCTACAACTTTCGGATCTTGATCCTGTGGAGAGTAGTGATTACTAAAAAATGTTCCTTCAACTGCACTCAATCCGGCAATTTCTATTAATTTAGGATCATCCCATCCATCAGTCCCGATCAATTGTGATTTTATGCCGATTTCACGGGCTTGCCTGATTATTTTGCCGACTTCTTCATAGTAAGCCGGAATAAAGACAACATCAGGATTTATTGCTTTAATTTTTGTTAACGTTGATTTAAAATCTTGGTCTTTTTGTAAAAAAGATTCTTCACCAATAATAATGCCACCATTAGCAATGAACTTTTCGGCAAATATTTTGGCTAACCCTTTGGAATAATCTGAGCTACTGTCGATATACATAACAGCCGTTTTCGCTTGTAACGATTTCGCAGCAAAATTAGCCATAACTTCCCCCTGAAACGGATCAATAAAACAAGTACGAAAAACATATGGTCGAACTTGATCCTGTTCCATCGTAACACTAGGATTAGTAGCAGTAGCAGTTATTAATGGTATTTTAGAGTCATGGGCAATTTGCACTGTTGCTAAAACATTTGAACTTGCTACTGAACCAAATACTAATTTTACATTATCATTTTTAATTAATTTTGTTATAGCATTTGCTGATTCAGAAGGCTCCGATTTATTGTCAGCAATAATCAATTTAATTTGTTTTCCTAAAACTCCACCCTGTTCATTAGTTTGTTTAATAGCTAAATTAATACCATTAACGGTTTGTTTCGCAACTGCCGCTAACGCTCCGGTCATTTCATAATTTGCTCCCAAAATAATTTCCTTATCATTTTTAATTAGGTTATTACAACCGCTAGTAATAAGACCTAATACTAAAACTAAGACCAATGATAAAACCACCATAATATTCTTGCGCATCATCATACCGCCTTTATTTTATTAATAGCTAAAAACGGAGTACATTTTTCAATATACTCCGCTGTTTTATTTACTCTTCATTACGATAATATTTGTCTTTAACTATTACATCATGCGAGCTACCTTCAACAATACTGGTTGATGAAACTAAAGTAAGCTTAGCATTTTTATGCAATTCATCAATAGTTAATGCACCACAGTTACACATTGTTGAACGAACTTTATCTAATGTAACTTTAACATTATCTTTTAGGCTACCGGCATAAGGGACATAAGAGTCAACACCTTCTTCGAAGGATAATTTTTTCTCGCCACCCATATCATAACGTTGCCAGTTTCTTGCTCTACTTGAACCTTCGCCCCAATATTCTTTTAAGTAATTACCTTTAATTTTTACACGGTTAGTTGGACTTTCATCAAAGCGTGCAAAATATCTACCAAGCATTACAAAATCAGCACCCATTGCTAAGGCTAAGGTCACATGATAATCATGAACAATCCCACCATCAGAACAAATCGGAATATAAATTCCTGTTTCTTGATAGTATTCATCACGTGCTGCCACAACATCAATAATCGAAGTTGCTTGACCACGACCAATCCCTTTTTGCTCACGCGTAATACAAATTGAACCGCCACCAATACCAACTTTAATAAAATCAGCACCGGCTTCCGCTAAAAATCTAAACCCTTCACGATCAACAACATTTCCCGCACCAACTTTGATATGATCGCCAAAGTTCTTATGAATATACTCTAGTGTGATTTTTTGCCATTCCGAAAATCCTTCAGATGAATCAATACATAATACATCTGCTCCAGCTTCAATTAATGCAGGTACTCTTTCTGCATAATCACGAGTATTAATACCAGCACCTACAACATAGCGTTTCTCTGGATCAATCAATTCGCTGACATTTTCTTTGTTATCAGTATAATCTTTACGGAAAACCATATATTTTAGGCGTTGCTCCGCATCAACTAATGGCAACATATTTAATTTATGATCCCAAATCATATTGTTCGCTTCTTTTAGTGAAATATCAGCATCAGCATAAATTAATTCGCTAAAAGGGGTCATAAATTCAGAAACTTTTGTATCCATTGGCATTCTAGTAACACGATAATCACGACTAGTCACTATCCCTACCAATTTACCGGTAGGCGTACCGTCTTCGGTAACGGCCATTGTTGAATGTCCTGTTTTTTCTTTTAAATCAATTACTGATAATAAAGTATCGTTAGGCTTCAAGTTTGAATCACTAGTTACAAAACCTGATTTATAATTTTTCACTCTAGCGACCATCGCTGCTTCATTTTCAATGGATTGTGATCCATAAATAAAGGACACACCACCTTCTTTAGCTAATGCTACTGCCATTTTATCATCCGAAACTGACTGCATTATAGCTGAAGTAAGAGGAATGTTCATTGAAATTAAAGGTTCTTCACCTTTTTTAAATTTTACAAGTGGTGTTTTTAAACTAACATTTTGTGGAATGCAGTCTTTTGAAGAATAGCCCGGTACCAATAAGTATTCTCCAAAAGTATGTGATGCTTCTTTAAAGTAATAAGCCATGATTATTCCTTCCTTTATCTTGAGATATTTCATTTATAATTATTGTTTTGTATATTACTACTTTTTAGCTAGAGTTGTCAATATCTATTTTATCAATTAGTAAAATTATATTAGCAAAACTTTTGTTAATTCTGCCACGCTGTTCACAATCATCTTAGGTTGTGCTTTTGTTAATTCTGCTAGCTCACCATAGCCATAAGTAACCGCGACACTATCAATGCCATTATCATTAGCGCCAACAATATCATGATAGCGGTCTCCAACCATAATATAGTCTTGTTTATTATCAAAACTCACCGCTTCAATTGCTAATCTGATAATATCGCTTTTAGTCTTTTGGTTATTGTTAAAATCTGCGCCCACTACAACGTCAAAGTATTTTCTAATATCTTCTTTAATTAATATTTGTTCAGCATAAATATTAGGTTTGGCTGTAGCTAAACCCAATATCTTACCAGAATCTTTTAAATTTGCTAAAAGATCTTTAACGCCATAAAATAAATTATTTTCAAAAATACCTTCTTTTTCAAACCTTTCTCGATATAATCTGATTCCTTCTTGTGCTATTTCTGGCGATAAGCCATACCATTTAGTATAAATATCAGCTAGAGAACCGCCAATACTTGATTTTAACTTCAATAAATCATCTTCGATAATCCCCAGTTTTTTTAAGGAGTATTGAATACTCTTTACTATTCCCTCTTGCGAGTCTGATAAAGTTCCATCCAAATCAAATAAAATAACCTTATATTTTTTCATTTTTCCTCCTAAAAAGCTATTATCACTAACTAAGGATTAGGTTATTACACCTAATCCTTAAGTTATTACTTTACTACAACATTAACTAATTTATTGGGAACGCAAATTACTTTCACAATATTCTTATCTGCTACAGCATCTTTTACTTTTTGTTGTTCCAAAGCCTTTTCTTCGAGTTCTTTTGCATTTAAGCCAGCCGGTACAACTATTTTATCGCGAACCTTGCCATTAATTTGTAAAACAACTTCAACTTCATCTAACACAACAGCTTTTTCATCAAACTTTGGCCAAACTTGTTTATGAACACTGCCACAACCAATAACCTCACTCCATAATTCTTCAGTAATATGCGGAGCAAACGGTGCCAACAATT
Source organism: Negativicutes bacterium (assembly GCA_018052945.1). Lineage (NCBI taxonomy): Bacteria > Bacillati > Bacillota > Negativicutes > Negativicutes bacterium. The sequence goes on from JAGPMH010000006.1 coordinate 35,472, forward strand.
TTAATAATGAACTAACTACTTCCCTCGCCAAATCATTGTTTATATTTTCTTGTTTATCATTAACAGTATAGATGGCATTTACTAGCTCCATAATCGCGCTAATTGCAGTATTAAAATTAAATCTTAAGCCAATATCATCAGTAACCTTTTTAATGGTGGCATGGAGTACTCTGCGTAAATCTTTTTCAGGTTTCGTTAAAACTGCCACATCATAATTTTCTGTCCCTTGCGAAACTTTTTGCGCTAATTGGTAAACAATTCTCCATACCCGACCTAAGAAACGATAAGCACCTTCAACCCCTTGGTCACTCCACTCCAAATCACGTTCCGGCGGAGCGGCAAACAAAATAAATAAACGAGCTGTATCGGCACCATATTTACTGATAATCTCTTCCGGTGATACAACATTACCTTTAGATTTTGACATTTTTGAACCGTCTTTAATAACCATCCCTTGTGTTAACAAGTTTTTAAAAGGTTCACTAAAGTTAACTAATCCAGCATCTTTTAAAACTTTTGTAAAAAAGCGGGAATATAATAAATGTAAAATAGCATGCTCAATCCCACCAATATATTGATCTACCGGCATCCAATAATTAGCTCGGTCACTGTCAAATGGTAGATTAGTATTTTTAGGGTCAGTATAACGCAAATAATACCATGATGAACAAATAAACGTATCCATTGTATCAGTTTCCCGTCGGGCAGCAGCACCACATTTCGGACAAGAACAATTAACAAAATCTTCAACTTGGGCTAACGGTGATACCGCTCCTGCTGTAAAATCAACATTTCCCGGCAACATTACCGGCAATTGTTCTTTTGGTACAGGAACTACTCCACAATGCTCACAATATATCATTGGAATTGGTGCTCCCCAATAACGTTGACGCGAAACCAACCAATCTCTCAAGCGATAATTAACTCGTTTTATACCAATGTTTTCTTCTTCTAACCATGCAGTGATTGCTTTTTTAGCTTTTTCATTTTCCATATTTGAAAAATGAGCTGAATTAATTAAAATGCCTTCATCAGTATAAGCTTTAGTCATAGTGCTAATATCAAAAGATTTTTCTTTATCGGTTATAACTAATTTTTTCGGCAAATTATATTTTGTTGCAAATTGCCAATCTCGATCATCATGAGCTGGAACTCCCATTACTGCACCAGTTCCATATTCAAATAATACATAGTTAGCAATCCAAATCGGTACTCTTTCGCCATTAAACGGATTAATAGCATAGGCACCGGTAAAAACACCTTCTTTTTCTACTTCCGTCGAAGTACGTTCAAGCTCAGTTTGATTACGAACTTTTGTAATAAAATCTTCAATTTCATTTTTGTTTTCTTGCTCGGCAATAAGTTTCGCTACCAGCGGATGTTCTGCCGCTAACACAACATAACTTACACCAAAAACTGTATCCGGTCTAGTTGTATAAACAGGAATTTTCTCTGTCGAACCATCTAGACAAAAATTAAACTCAGCCCCTTCACTACGGCCAATCCAATTTTCTTGCATTGTTTTAACGCGATCCGGCCAACCATTTAATAATTTTAAATCATCCAATAAAATATCAGCATAATCTGTAATCTTAAAAAACCATTGTTCTAATTCTTTTTTTATCACAACGGTGTCACAACGCCAACAATTACCGTCAATAACTTGTTCATTAGCCAATACAGTATTGCATTGTTCGCACCAATTTACAGCTGCTTTTTTCTTATAAGCTAAACCACGCTCATAAAACAATAAAAATAGCCATTGAGTCCAGCGGTAGTATTCAGGAGTGCAAGTTGCAACCTCTCTATCCCAATCATAAGAAAGACCAATTTCAGTTTGTTGCTTTCTCATATTCTCAATATTCTTCATCGTCCATTCAGCCGGTTGAACACCATGTTTAATCGCCGCATTTTCTGCCGGCATCCCAAAGGCATCCCAGCCCATTGGATGCAGTACGTTATAACCATCCATGGCTTTATATCGTGCTAACACATCGCCAATAGAATAGTTACGGACATGACCCATGTGTAAATTTCCCGACGGATATGGAAACATTTCTAATACATAGTATTCCGGTTTTTGACGATCCAATTCAGTTTTAAAGGCTTTGTTATCAAGCCATTTTTGTTGCCATTTTCCTTCAATTTCTTGTGGCATATATTTTTCATCCATTATCATAACCTCCTTGAGTTTTACTTCCACTATAAAATAAAAAAATCCCTTGGCTTATGCCAGGGACGAATTAATTCGCGGTACCACCCTGATTGATGAAAATAATCATCCTCTCATTAGTTATAACGTAACCACCGGCAAACTAATTGCTCTTCAACAGCAAGTTCAGCTTTATTTTTTATTAGCTCGCATCAACCGCTAACTTTCTGCAAAAAAATAATTGCTTACTACTCTGCATCACCAGATTTAAAAACAATATATAATAATAATTACTAAATTTTATTATATATTTTCCTTTTTTAAAAGTCAATATCTCCATAACATCACTATTATTTGCTTAAACTTTTTATTTAACCTATAATAATTATTAAGTAAATAAGGAGGGCATTATGCATCAATATTTGTTTTTTATTGGCGATTTTCCGATTAGAGCTTATGGTTTGGTATTAAGCTTTAGTATTATTTTAGCGACAGGTGTTGCTTATTTTTTTGCCAAGCAAGATGGTCGATGGTCTGATCATATTGTTGATATTGGCATAATTGGTGGTTTTTCCGGTATCATTGGAGCTCGATTATGGGATGTATTCTTTTTTGATTGGTCTTATTATCATAATCATTTATTAGAAATACCATTTGTTTGGCAAGGCGGAATGGCGATTCAAGGTGGTATTGTTGGCGGACTATTAGCTGGTTATATCTATACTAAAATTCATAAAATTGATACTTGGGCGTTAGCTGATATCATTGCTCCTGCCATTATCTTAGGTCAAGCCTTGGGTCGTATCGCTAATTTATTAAATGGTGATGCCTTTGGTAACCCTACCGGTACAAGTTATGGAATCATTTATCCGCAAACAACCTTAGCTTATCAAACTTATGGTAATCAGCCACTTTGGCCAGCTGAAATCTGGGAGGGGCAAATTGATATTGTTATTTTTGCACTTTTACTAATTTTCCGAACTACTAACTATGCCAAAGGGCAAGTGTTTTTGTTGTATGCAATGTTATATTCTTTAGCCCGCTTTTTTTTAGAATATCTCCGTGGCGATTATACTAATCTAATTTGGGGCTTAAAATCAGCACAATGGACAAGTTTAATCGTTTTAGGAATAGCTTTTACTTTATTTGTTTGGTCAGGCTATAACCAAAAGAAATCATCACTGTAATAAACTTATAAAAAATGGGCATCTTAACGAAAAGTTAAGATGCCCATTTTGCTTATTTATTAAATAAGTTTTTGATAGCTTGTTTATTGGTATCACGATTTAATTGTGCAAGATAGTCTGTAAGTTTAATGTCTTTCGGACATGCTTGTACACAGTTTTGACTGTTACCACAGCTACCGATACCACCTTTTTGCATTAAAGCACCAAGGCGTTCTTCTTTAGAGTATTCACCAATTGGATGAAGGTTGAATAAATGAGCTTGTGCTGATGGTGCCGGACCGATAAAGTCTGAACCGGAATTAACATTAGGACAAGCTTCCATGCAACAACCACAAGTCATGCAACGGGAAATTTCATAAGCCGTTTCAGCAGTTTTAGGGTTTTGACGAGGTGCTGGTTTTGTTTCCCATGAACCATCAACATCAACCCAAGCTTGAACTTTTTTCAAGCTTTCAAACATTACTGCTCTATCAATATACAAATCACGAATTACCGGGAAAGTACGAGCAGGAGCAAGACGGATAGGTTGTTCTAAATGATCAATCAGTGCTGCACAAGCTTGTTGTGCTTTACCATTGATAACCATCATACAAGCACCGCATACTTTTTCAAGACAATTACATTCCCAAACTACAGGAGTAGTTTTTTTGCCGTCTTTAGTAACAGGATTTTTTTGAATTTCCATTAAAGAGGAAACAACATTCATTGCCGGTTTATATGGAAGAACAAATTCTTCAGTGTAAGGAGCACTGTTAGGAGAATCTTGTCTTTCAATTATAAAATGAACTGTTTTTTTGTTTGTCATAGCTACTATTTACCTCCTTTAGCAATGTCATAACGACGAGGACGTGGTTTAATCGCAGAGTGATCAAAATCAATATAGCTAATTTCAGGAGCATTTGTTGCAGGGTTGAATTTAGCAATAGTAGTTTTTAAATATTTCTCATCATCACGATTAGGGAACTCAGGTTTGTAATGAGCACCACGGCTTTCATCACGGTTTAATGCTGCTAAAGTAATTACACGAGCAAGAATAATCATATCGCGTAATTGTCTTACGAACATAACTTCTTGGTTAGCCCAACGGCCTTTATCTGAAATACCAATGTTGTCCCAACGTTTTAACAATTCTTGCAATTTAACATCAGTTGCTGCAAGTTTTTCGTTGAAACGAACGATAGCAACATTTTCAAGCATGATATCACCAAGCTCTTTATGTAATGCATAAGCATTTTCAGTACCGCTCATTTTTAATAAGCTTTCAAATCTTTCGATTTCCGCTTTTTTAGCTGCTTCTAATTCTTCTTTTGTTAATGCAGGACCTTGTTGCTCATCTTTTGCCCATTTCATTGCACTAGGACCGGAAACAGTACCGGAATATGCTGCTGACAATAAGGAGTTAGCACCAAGACGGTTAGCACCGTGATATTGGTAGTCACACTCACCGGAAGCAAGTAGACCAGGAATGTTTGTTCTATGAGTAACATCTACCCAAATACCACCCATGGAGTAATGGATTGCCGGGAATATTTGCATTGGAACTTTACGCGGATCTTCACCAACAAATTCTTCATAAATTTCCAAAATACCACCAAGTTTATGATCAAGATAATCACTGTCAATATGTGATAAATCTAAATAAACTCTATTTTCACCATTGATACCTAATTTTTGATTTACGCAAACATCGAAAATTGCACGAGCTGCGATATCACGAGGTACAAGGTTACCATATGCAGGGTACATTTCTTCTAAAAAGTACCAAGGTTTGCCATCTTTGTATGTCCAAACACGACCACCTTCACCACGAGCAGACTCTGACATCAAACGGTTTTTGTCATCACCAGGGATTGCGGATGGATGGATTTGAATAAATTCACTGTTACCAAGTAATGCACCTTGTTGGTAAACAGCACCTGCTGCTGCCCCTGTACAAATTGTGGAGTTAGTGCTTTTACCAAACACAACACCAAGACCGCCTGTAGCAAGAATTACTGCATCAGCAGGGAATGCTTCGATTTCCATGGAGTTCATGCTTTGAGCAACGATACCACGACATTCGCCAGCATTATTTTTAATGATTTTTAAGAATTCCCAGAATTCATATTTTTTAACTGCACCTTTGGTTTCCCATTTACGTACTTGTTCATCTAAGGCATATAACAATTGTTGACCAGTTGTTGCACCGGAGAATACAGTACGTTTATTTTTTTGACCACCAAAGTTGCGAAGATCTAATAAACCTTCAGGAGTACGGGTAAAAGTAACACCCATTCTATCAAACATTTCGATAAGTTTTGGTGCTGTTTCAATCATCCCTCTGATGGCAATTTGATCCCCTAAGAAGTCACCACCATATACAGTATCATCATAATGTTCATCAATGCTATCGTTTTGACCTTTAGTGTTCATGCAGGCATTAATACCGCCTTGGGCACAAACCGAATGGGAACGTTTTACTGGACATAAAGAGAAAAGGTCAACTTGTCCGCCAGCTTCACAAATCTTCATCGTAGCCATTAAGCCGGCTAAACCGCCACCTACAACTATAATTCTTTTTTTCACTCGGATTCTCTCCTTAATCTAAGATTATATGGATTACCATATGTATTATTTATGCTATAAAGCGAGTTAATGCAACTAAACCAACGATTGACATTAGTGCACATAAACCTAATGCACATTTGTTAACGAATGATTGAATACGAGGGCCTTTTGCAATACCCCAAGTAATAGTAAAAGTAAATAAGCCATTTGTAAAATGATAAATTGCTGCAACCAACCCGATTGCATAAAGAACAAATACGATTGGATTGCTTAAATAACTATTCATAAGTGCATAATTAATTGCTACGCCGGAACCTTTCATCATTACACGTAAATAACCAACGTGCCAAATTAAATAGAAGAAAGTGTACCATGCAGTCATTCTTTGTAAATAGAATTGCCAGTTACGAGCATAACCATAATTAGTTGGATTATTTTTAGCTTGTAATGCAATATAAACTCCATAAATACCATGTAGTAACAGTGGAATAGCAATAAAGAAAATTTCCATAAATAATAATATTTCGTGTGGAATTGCTGCTAATTTAGCAACAGTACTATCAAACACGCCTGGTCCACCTAGCACTGTAGAAATTGAGAAAACGTGTTCAATTAGGAAGAAACCAATCGGTACAATCCCTAATAATGAATGAAATCGTCTAATGTAAAAATCAGTATTATTCATTTTTTAGCCTCCTGTTTTTAGGTAACCTCTATTTTATAGTTTACGATAAGGTTTTTGACCTTCTTCATAGTAATTATTGCCTTCACTATCAATAACAACTATTGCAGGGAAATCAACAACTTCAAGAGCTGCAACTGCCTCAGGTCCGAGTTCCGGATACGCTAATACTTCATATTTCTTAATACTTTTGGAAATTAAAGCAGCAGCACCGCCAACAGCAGCAAGGTAAGTTACGCCATGTTTTTTCATCGCTTCAACAACTTCTTTGCTACGTGAACCTTTACCAATCATCGCTTTAATACCTTGTGCCAGCATCGTTGGAGTATAAGCATCCATACGACCAGCTGTTGTTGGACCTGCTGAACCAATAGGGTTACCAGGCTTAGCCGGAGTTGGCCCTAAATAATAAACGATCTGATTTTGCCAGTCTACTGGTAATTTTTCACCACGAGCCAACGCTTCAGTCATAGTTTTGTGGGCAGCATCACGAGCACTAATAATAGTACCAGTAATAAGAACACTATCACCCGCTTTTAACTTACGAGATTGCTCTTCAGTTAGTGGAGTAGTAATGCGTATTTTTTCACTCATTTAAATTTACACCTCCTCTTATAATTCTACTTCCGCATGCCTAGTTGCATGACAGCTAATGTTTACCGATACAGGTAAACCTGCAATATGAGTAGGATACCACTCAATATTAACTGCTAATCCGGTTGTAGTACCACCTAATTGTGGCCCAATACCAGTTTTGTTAATTAAATCCAATAGTTCTTCTTCTAATTTTGCATATTCAGGATGGTCATTACGCTTATTAATAGAACGTAATAATGCTTTTTTAGATAAAACAGCCGCTTTATCCATTGTTCCACCAATACCAACACCAACCACAATTGGCGGACATGGGTTTTCCCCGGCATGAATAACAGTATCAAGAACTACCTTTTTCACACCTTCAATACCATCAGCTGGCACTAACATTTTTAATGCACTTTTATTTTCACTACCAAAACCTTTTGGTGCTAATTTAATTTTCAATTTGTCACCTGGCACAATATCAGTATAAATAACTGCCGGAGTATTATTGGTAGTATTTTTACGATCAAATAATGGCTCTGCTACTACTGATTTACGAAGATAACCTTCAATATAACCTTTGGCAACACCAGCATTAACCGCATCAATTAAATTGCCACCAGCAAATTGAACATCCTGCCCAATTTCCATAAAAACAACCGTCATACCTGTATCTTGGCAGATCGGTCTATCTTCACTACGTGCTATGTCAGCATTTCTAATTATTTGGTCTAATACGTCTCTCCCAAGAGGAGACTCCTCTGTTTCCTTACCTTTTACCAAGGCATCATAAACGTCTTGAGGCAAATAATAACAGGCTTCTTTGCACATATTAGCAACTGCTTCTGTTATTTGCTCAACTTGAATTGTACGCAATGCAAACCCTCCTAAAAAAATTATGTGAAATTTTTATTAAACTTACAGTCACAATCATAGCATATTTAGCTAGGCGTTTCAACCACTTTTCACCATAAGAAAGACCTTGAAAACCCTTGAAATCATCTACTAATTTGCCACTGTAGTTGTAATATAATAGTTGTATTTATCCAAACACAACCATTATATTTTACTCCTATTTTTTAATAATTACAATTGAATTATTTCAAATTTTACTATTTCCTTATTAATTTCTAATAAGCCACAGCTCGGCTTTCCTTGACGAGGACTCCCAACGCTTCCAGGATTAAATAAAACAACATTATCAATCATAACATTTTCAGCAATATGAGTATGACCGTAAATAACAATATCTACTTCATATTGTTTAGCCCACCACAATAACTCCAACTTTGAATTTTTGATTTTATATTGATGCCCATGAGTAATCCATATTTTCTTGCCAGCTATTTCGATAAATTCATCAACTTTATAATATGAGTGGTAATCACAATTTCCTTGTACCGCAATTACCTCTTTTACAGCACCTGTCCTTAATAACAACGAATCCTTATCATGATCACCACAATGAATCCATAAGTCCACTGCTCCCATTTTTTCTACTGCGATTTTAACAGCCTTCTCCTGCCCATGGCTATCACTCATTATGCCAATTTTCATTTTAAATACTCTGTTAATTTATCAGTCATTTTGTCTATCGCTATCCCTCTATGACTAATTTTATTTTTTTCCAACGGGGTTAATTCCGCCATTGTTTTTTTATATTGAGGCAAGAAAAATAAAGGATCATAGCCAAAGCCACCGTCTCCTCGACCCTCAGCCAAAATAACCCCTTCACAAATTCCTTCGGTCGTAATACTAGTTTCATTATCAACAAACGCTAAGACACAACGAAAACAACAGGTAGTATCGGTTATTTTTAATGTTTCAAGCCTTTTTAATAGATGTTGATTATTATCAGCATCAGTGGCATTTTCTCCGGCATATCGTGCCGAAAATATCCCCGGTTCACCATTAAGGTTGTAAACTTCCAATCCCGAATCATCTGCTAAACAGGCTTTATTTAAATAGTCAGCATAAAATTTAGCCTTTATCATCGCATTTTCGGTAAAGCTTCTGCCATCTTCAATAGCATCCGGTACATTATCAAATTCGTCCAGACCATAAACTTTTATCGGCAGGTTTTTTAATGCTAGCTTTATCTCAGCAATCTTACCTTTATTTTTAGTAGCAATAACTATTTCTTTCATGGCTCAGAACCAACTTTCCAAGCTAAGTCACCCAACACCCCTTTTTGATAATCTATTAATTCATTAATTCCTTTTTCAGCTTTTTCAAGCATCATATTAAGTTCAGTTCTTGTATATGGTCTTTCTTCACCTGTTCCTTGAATTTCAATAAATTCACCACTGCCCGTCATAACAACATTCATATCAACCGTTGCTTTTGAATCTTCTTCATAACATAAATCTAAAACTGCATTGTTGTCACTTAAAATACCAACACTGATAGCTGCAATAAAATCTTTAATGGGAAAAGGTTTATCTTTATTGTAAACACCAGCAATGGCTTCAACTAACGCCACAAAAGCACCGGTAATCGAAGCAGTTCTAGTACCGCCATCAGCTTGAATGACATCACAATCAATTAAAATTGTTCTTTCACCCAAAGCTTTTAAATCAATAACGCTCCGCAAAGCTCGTCCAATTAGTCGTTGAATTTCATGTGTCCGCCCTGAAACTTTTCCTCGCGCTGATTCTCTAGCATTGCGAGTTTGCGTCGAACGTGGTAACAGGGAATACTCGGCAGTAATCCAGCCTTGTCCACTACCCTTTAAAAATGGCGGAACTCTTTCTTCAATAGTGGCTGCACAGATAACTTTGGTATTACCAACCTCAATTAACACCGATCCTTCTGCATATTTTAAATAGTTTCTGGTTATCTTAACAAACCTCATTTGATCAAATTTTCTATTATCAAATCTATTCATAAATTCTCCTTGTATAAGAAACACATCGTTAAACTCTCTGTGTTCTCTTTTTATTTATAATGGTGATAAAAATTACAAATTAGCACATCTGCCTTTTATTACAGAAAAAGGCAGATGAAAATCATAATACTTTCTATAATTTCCATCTGCATAATATCATTTGTTTTTTTCCACCTGTTCAATGCCATAAGCAATGCAACCAATAGCCCCATTTAATTGGGGATATTCCGGAACAATCACTTCGACATTTAACTCAGTCTCAATAAAATGTTTTATAGCATAGCCGATTGCAACTCCACCGGTAAAAATAATTTTATCACTTTTTAAACCAATAAGCATCGGTTTTATTCTTTTAAAAATAGTATAATTAACCCCTGCTGACAGTTCTTCAACGCTATAACCTTCAACGATTCTGCCGATTAATTCAGATTCACCAAAAATAGCACAAGTTGAACTCAATTCTACGGGATTTTCACTATAATTACTCATTTCATCTAATGATATATTTAGCACGTTGGCCATATTTTCTAAATAACGTCCCGTACTGGCAGCACACTTATCATTAGTATCAAAGTCAACCATTTTACCTTGTTCGACTTTAATAACCTTACTATCTTGTCCACCTAAATCCAGTAATGTAAAATCCTTTAAGCCCGTTTGATAAATCGCACCTAAAACATGAGCTTTTAGTTCTGGAATCACTATCGCTCCAACAATATCAAGGGTGTTGCGTCCGTAACCGGTAGCAACAAGCGTATCTGCTTTATCAATATTAAGTGCTGAAAAATCAACTACTAACCCTTCCGGTGTTTTTTGACCATATTCGCGATAGAAATTTACTGTTTCAAAAACTTTATTGAAAATTATTTTTTTCTCATCGCTCATAACTGTTAGTTTAACACTGCGGCTACCTAAATCAATTCCACAAAACACAATTAATCACCTCATTTTAGCATTTCGACAAAACTATCGATTCTTAGTTTTGTTCTGGCATCAATTTTCCCCGGTTTATCCCCTTCAATCGTCAACAGAGGAACATTCAGCTTTTCGCGAAAAATCATATCTTCGATTTGTCGATAACAAAAGCTTTGAACATAGTGGATAACGCCATCAATATTGCGTTTGTCTATTTCTTCCTGAATATCCTCTAGCCTGCCAAAAACACCATAAGGATAGGTGTAGAGTTGATACTGCGTAACAATATCAGCTACTTCATTTGGCATTGCAAATTGCCGTTGAACTTCATTAAACACCACTCTAGCACCAATACTTTCAAGATAATTATAAATGTCAGGGCAAATTGGCGGAACACCAATAAAGGCTAATCTAAGCTCTTCTCCTTTTTCTGGTGCAGTTTGAGCTTTTAGTAAAAACTGATCAACCTTCTTTTCAAATAAATCAACATTACCATCAAAATCACTACAGCTAACTTGAAAAATATGATTATCAATACCACTTACATTATTTTTTTGCCACGTTAAAGCATCAATTTCTGCTACTTTCTTTCTCAACTTAACTAAGCGTTTTCTTTGTTGCTCAACACTGTCCCAATCCGTCCCTAAAATTTTGATTAATTTATCCATTTGCAGTCTCAGTAAATCATAATCTCTGTCAAAAGGATAAGCAAACGGTATCGTTTCTACCCCTGCTAATTGTAATGTTTCCATTAGTGCATGAGTATTACTACAATCACCTTGAGTCACAGCAATAATCTTGTTTATATTATTTTCCGGTGACAAAACTACGGAATATAACCCTTTAATCCAGCCACAAATATTTCTGGGGTAACCAGCTGTTTCTGCAGCTTCTACTAATTTATTAGGTTCATTATCCATTATAAAAATATTGTTTAGATCAACAGGCGTATAGCCTGCTGCTAAAATTATCTCAACAGGGACAGTTGTTGTAATTCCTATTTTCAACATCAACACCTCCTAATCCTCTATTTTTTAAGAAAAAGAGGATAGTTTTAACTATCCTCTTTTGAAAAATCAAGTAATGTCCAGTATTACTTATTCTTAGCTTGATATTGAGCATAATTTTTAATTATCACAATCGGAGTTTTTTGTGACGCATTACCAAACGGATTATCAATTAGTAAGCCAGCAATCTCCCTACCATCTAATCCAGCTGTTATTCCAACGATTCTCGATCTTTTTAGGTCATTAACATCAGCTACTACTGCTCCGTAGCAAGATAATCTATTTTTAATTTCATTGGCAACTTTTTCAGGGTCTTTCGGCCCATAAACAATATATTTATCAAACGGTGGCATCGTCCCTGTAACATCATCAACTAGTGCTGCTTGTTCGCCCGCCAATTGATAAAAGACACCACTTTTCCCTACTAACTTCCCTAGCATTCCTAAAATCATCGCAAAGAGCACTCTAAAATGTCCTTCAACATTCATTAAAGCCTGCATTCCATAGGGACTAGCTAAGCTTCCTTCGGCCGGAACAAAACGACATAAAACTTTTGCCAAAAAGGATAGTTTAAGATCCTCTGGTCTAGTTATTCGCCCTTGAGTTATTGCTACTACACTTTCAGCAACACTAATAACATCATTTGGTCCAACTTGACCTTGCGTATATTTTTCAATTATCTCAACAATATTATCTTTATCTGTTAAAATTCTCGTTGGCACCGGCAATATTTCAATACTAGACATTTTAGACCTCCTTCAACTCATCAGCAATTTTCATTGCTAGTTTTATTTCTTCTGCCTTTAATTCTAGTCTACTCTTATTAATAAACCATTCTTTGCGGGCTACAATCTGATAGAAAATATCGATTGGCAAATCAACCATCTCTACTAAAACATTTTTGATTTCTTCTTTAGAAGTTTTTAAAACAACCCTTAAATTTAAAACATCACCAGTTCCGGCTTGTACTAAAACCGCTTCAAAATAATCATCTGTTCTTGGTGCGCTCAACAATTCTATTTGCGTCTTAACCTCTACATTAGCAAATTGTTCTTGCGGTAAATAATGTCTAGAAAAACAATCCATAATAGTTCCACATTGTTTTCCTTTATTAATATAAGGAATTTTACAACTAAGAATTACTTCTTGTGGGTTAGCACTTACAACTTCAAAGGCTGTCCGATCTGCAACTTTGAATTCAATATTGGCATCACCTTTATTTTTAATGTATAAACTAATTAAAATTGTTATAACCGCTAACAAGCCAATGGTATAATATAAAATTTCCAACATCTTCACTCCTAAAATAAAATTATAATTCAACAGTTTTATATAAATCAGTATTATTATTAAGAATCATTTGTGATAATTTTTTTGATTTTTCAAGCTCTGCTGAAAAGTAAATTTCAGTAGTGCCAGCACTTTGTGTTGTCTTTAGTAAATTATGTACTCTTAGTAACTCTTTAGCATCAGCCGCCGTTGCTTCGGCCGGATTTATCAAAGTTATCTCTGAACCTAAAATTTCATTAATGACACTACTAATCAGCGGATAATGCGTACAACCTAAAATTAATGATTTTATTTCTTTTTCTTTTAATGGTTGTAAATATTTTTTCGCTACTTCTTTTATTTTTGTTCCAACAAAATCTCCCTTTTCAATCAATGGTACAAAATCATGGCAGGCAACAGCATAAACATCCGCCTCTTGATTAATTTGAGCAATTGCTTTTTCATGCATCTTGCTGGTTATTGCTCCTTGCGTTGCGATTACCCCTATTTTTTTATTAATGCTACTTTGCAAAGCTTGCTGAGCCCCTGTATTCATCGCTGTTATTAAAAACGGGTAATTTTTTTTTGCTTCTTCATACCCATACGCGGTCATCGTATTACAAGCAAATACTGCCATTTTAACTTTTTTTGTTAAGAAAAATTTTAAAATTTCATGCATGAACTCAACAATTTGAACTGGTGATCTTGGTCCATATGGCGCTCTTTTATTATCACCCACATAAATAATGTTTTCATTAGGCAATATTTTTTTCATTGCTTTTACTACTGTTAATCCGCCAATTCCTGAATCAAATAATCCAATTGGTGCATTTTTGTCCATTGCACCGCCCCCTATCACATTCACATCAATCTTATTGTTTTATTTTTTGATATATCTCCGGCGGTAATTTTGTTATTTTACCAGCCTTATTTGTAAAAACATTCTGGGTTTTTCCTAGTGCTAATAAAACATTATCAACAGCTCTAAAGACTTGATAAGAAAAAATCATTTTTACTGGTGTTATTGTCTCTAAAACAGTTTTAATAATAATAACATCATCAAACTTCGCTGAATGCTTATATTGACATTCTACTGCTGTAATCGGAAAGACAATCCCACTATTTAGTAAATCATTCAAAGAAATTTCATGTTGCTTTAAAAATTCAACCCGTCCCATTTCAAACCAACGAAAATAATTTGAATGATGTGCAACACCCATCGCATCAGTTTCAACAAACCGAACTTTTTCTGTTACTGTAATCAAGACTTCTTCACCTCTTACTTCCATCCTTAAATAATAACATTTTTGCATTTAAGTATCAATAATTTTAACCGCATAGCTTATATTCAGGGATTAGCACAAATAAAAACCTGCGTTTCCGCAGGTTTTAAAGTATTATTTTTTAAAGACCAATCTATCAATTAAATCTATCAGTTGCCCAATTTCAGGTTTAGAAATTTGTCCGTTCGCACCAATCGCCTCACCTTTTCTTCTCATTTCTTCGTTAATTAATGAAGAGAAGAAAATTACCGGTAATTTCCCTAGTTTATTATGTTCTCTGATTTGAGTTAATAAGTGATGTCCATCCATCTGTGGCATTTCAATATCTGAGATTAAAATATTGATGCTATCATCAAGAGGCGCCTCTTCTTGACCAATTTTTTGTAATGCCTCCCAGGCTAATTTACCATTGCTGAAATCACGAGTAGTAATATAACCTGCATCATGTAATGTTTGTACTAATAAGTCACGAAGCATTGGTGAATCCTCAGCCACAAAAACTTTAATATCATTACGTTGGTCTTTAATATCTTTAGTTACTTCCGGTAAAGTTGTTAATTTTTCGTTAATTTCCGGATTAATTTCCGCAATTATTTTTTCAAAATCAAGCAACAACACCATTTTATCAAGCATTTTAATAATACCAACAACCATTGGTGAATCACTAACATTTGGAGCTGGTTCCATTTCTGTCCAAGAAATTCGATGAATGCGTGAAACGCTATTTACCAAAAAACCGATATTATAATTATTTATTTCAGTAACAATTATATTTTTTAAATCATCTTCAGTTTCCTGATTTAAACAACGTGGCAAATTAACTAGTGGCATAACTCTTCCCCGTAAAGTAAATAATCCATCAACGTAAGGGTGCGCTTGTGGCATTTTGGTAATCGGAACTAAATTAATAACCTCACGAACTTTAGCAACATTAATTCCATAATTAACTTTACCAACATTAAATTCAACTATTTCAAATTCATTAGTACCAGTTTCTAATAATATCCCTTTTTTATCATCCATTTAAATTCCCCCCACACAGTAAAATATACTTTCAAAAGTGTATGCCTTACAGTAAGAAAATTACCATGTTCCTCTTAATTTTAGTTTAAACTTTATTTTAAATAAAAATAAGGTTTAGATTTTACTATTATTTCTATATCTACAATCTTAATTCCTGCTTTTGTAATATATAAAATTTATTTTATATATGTCCAACCATCAATTTGCTCAATTTTATTTGACCTAAGCAAAAAACCTAATGCTCTTTTAAATGCAGCCTTACTAATATTAAACTTGTCCTTAATTACTTCTGGTGCAGTAGTATCACCATACGGCATTTTACCACCACGATCTGTAAGATAATTTAGAATTTTTTCTGCATCAATTTCAATCGCACTTTCCTTTTGTGGTCTCATCGAAATATTTATTCTGCCATCTTCTCTAATAAAAGTAATTCTAGCATTAATCTCCTGACCAACAGTTGGCTTTTCAAGTATTTCACCGCGGTGCAAAAAGGCAATATAACGCTCACTAGTAAAAACAAAGGCTCCTTGGTCAGTAAAATTATAGACCGTACCGGTTACCATATCCCCAACTTTTACATCAACCGCCGGCTTAGAGGCTCTGCGCATTTCGTCTTCAACTTCCATAGTAACAGCCAATCTTCCCGACTTATCAGTATATAATTTAACCCATACTTTTTCACCAATTTTCAGTTTACCTCTCATCCCAGCAAAAGGCATGAAAATCCCACGTTCCGCACCAACATCTACGAAAGCACCATCTTTACTAACATTAATAACATTAACTCTAGCAATTTGTCCTTCTTTCATCTTTGGCGTTCTCATACTAGCAGTTAAACGACCTTTCGGATCAAGATATAAGAAAACGGAAACTTCTTCACCAATTGCTACCGGTTTAGTTTGTTGCGTTTTATGCAATAAAATATCATCTGAGGTATTACCTGTTATCGCATCAAGAAAAACGCCCATTTCATTTTCGCGAACGGCTTTTAAGGTTGCCACACTACTGGGTTTTAGCTTAATTATATTATTCATATTTAATTTGCGGAGCTTCACTCCATAATCTTTCTAAATTATAAAATTCTCTATCTTCATCCAAGAAAATATGAACTACGCAATCACAATAATCTAATAAAACCCATCTGCCTTCGCGGTAACCTTCTTTACTTTTAAAATTCAAGTTTTGTTTAGCTAATTCATCTTCGATATTATCAGCAATTGCTTTTACTTGAGTTGTTGAGTTTGCACTACAAACTATAAAATAATCGGTTATGATTGAAATATTACGCATATCCAGCATAACGATATCACGGGCCTTCTTGTCACTAGCAGCTTTTGCTATAAAATTACTCATTTCTGTTGTATTCATAAGTTCCTCCAAAATTATTCTATATTTTTATTAATAAACATTTTTTCCATTTGTCCATTAACTTTTTCTTTGTCTACCGCCCAGATTTCTTTGTTTTGAGCAACGATATTATTGCCCCCCAGCATTTCCATATTTAAATTCTCTGGGCTACTACTATTTATATATTTTGCCAATGTTGCTACATCATACATTGATAAGCTGGTTGTAATATGTTGATTAATCAGCTCTATTACTTTGGGTAGTTTAACAATAGTATCAATCTTAATAAATTCATCCAACATCACTTTAATAAGTTTTTGCTGTCGTTTGACCCTGCCAACTTCACCAAGTTCATCTTTACAAAACATTGCATAGTGTGCTGTTTCCAGACCATTTAAATGTTGATATCCTTGTTTAAGATTTATTGAAAGATTAACAGTAGGATCAATATATTGCATATCTTTTTCAACATATAAATTTATTCCACCCATTTCATTTACTAACTTTTCAAAAGAGTTCCAATCTAACGCAATATAATGGTGTATGGGAACTTCTAAGAAGTTTTCAATGCTACGCACTGCCAGTTGTGCTCCACCGTAATAATAGGCTTTACTAATATCAGTTTGATCTTTTTTACCGATAATGTTGATTTGCGCAGTCGCTGGTATTGATAAAATATTAATCTGTCCAGTTTGCTTGTTAATGCTAATTAGAAAAACCGCATCAGCTCTTTTCCCGGAGTTAGTTTGATCTAAATCACCATCATCCAGACCAAAAAATAAGATGTTAGCATACTGTTTAAATTTTTCATCTTGAAACTTACTGTGCAATTTTTGTTCTGCAACTAATTCACTGTATTTGAGCTGAATTCCTTGAACTATTACTGCAATATTTTTCCCTAGCCAAACAACACCTATTAATAAAGCAATTAAAAAAACAATCAATAAAAGAACTCTACTCCAACGAATTTTTCGTCGTTTTTTCAACCTTATTACCTCTTTCGTCTAATCACTAAGTTTTAAAATCAATTCATTTCTTGCCATAATTGTATCTGGATGCACAATATTTTTTCTCTTAATAAGATATTGAATCGATTTGTCAATTGTTAATAATAGCGCTTCATCTAAATCAACCATCGCAACAGCTCTAAGTTCTAAAACGCCAGCATAACTTCGGCCATCTTCAATCGCATCGGCTAAATAAATTATTTTATCAAGCTTTGTCATCTTTTCTCCGGCCGTTGTATGAAGCCTTATTGCTCGTAAAATTTCTTGATCTGTTACAAAGTATTCCATCTCTGCAATCATAGCACCAACATAAGAATGTAATAAGATTGGATGGCCTTTTTCTAAAGCACTTATCTTAATATTATACTCTTGTGCACAATTAAGCAAAGATGTAACACTAAATTCGCTAGCAC
>JAGPMH010000007.1 GCA_018052945.1 Negativicutes bacterium
GTTTTATCTGCTATTGCAATTCCTAAATTTACTGATTCAACCGCAGCTGCTAATACTGCTAAAATTCAAGCTGACTTAAGAACTATTGATGCTGCTATTGTAATGTATCAAGCACAAAGAGGTTCGGATCCTGCTGGTATAGGAGCTGCTGGTGACGCAGCAACAAGAGCTACATTGATGGGAGCTGGATTGCTAGTTGAAACACCAACGCCACCAAGAGGGAAATGTTTTCTAGGTGGAGCAACTGCTGTAGCTGTTCCGGCTTCTGCTTATACTTTCGAAACAGTGAATGGAACTATGAGAGCTGTATGTAAAACAGGTAACACATCAGATAAGTTTAAAAAATCTTAATTTTTAAGAATACTTTCTTGGCTATAGCCAAGAAAGTATTCTTCTTCTTAAAGAGGAGGTAACATGCTGATAATTTTTATAGCGGGCTTAGTTATTGGTAGTTTTCTTAATGTTTGCATTTACCGCCTGCCTCTAGAGCAATCGCTGTCATTTCCGCCGTCGCATTGTCAACATTGCCAGAGTGCTGTGAAAAAGTATGATTTAATTCCGGTACTAAGTTGGTTGTTATTAGGCGGAAAATGTCGCCAGTGCGGGATGAAAATATCTTATATTTATCCGTTGGTAGAATTATTAACTGCCTTAATGTTTGTCTGGGCTTATGTAGCAACTAATAGTAATTTAGAATTAATGCGAGCATTGAGCTTAGTCAGTTTTTTTATTGTAATAACTGTTATTGATTTTCAACACCAATTAATATTAGATAAGCTTTTAATACCAATGGCAATAGTTGGTGTGGGGTTTAATGTGCTAATTAATGAGAATTTATTAGCAGGCTATAATTATGGTGCAGAGCTACTAACAGTCAGCTATGCTGAAATGGCGCTGGGTAGTATCATCGGTGGCGGACTATTACTGATAATTGCGATTGTTAGCAATGGCGGTATGGGTGGTGGTGATGTTAAACTAGCAACAGTATTAGGGTTGTGGCTAGGGTGGCAGTATAATATTACATTATTACTATTATCTTTTATTTTAGGGGGCATTATTTGTAGTTTATTGTTACTGCTGAAAATTAGAAGTCGTAAGGATTATATTCCCTTCGGCCCGTTTATTACCTTAGCAGGATGGCTGGTGTATTTATATGGCAAGGAAATTATCAATTGGTATTGGAGTTTGATGAGCTGATGAATAAAGGCTTTTTCCTGATAGAGTTGGTAGTGGCGGTAGCTGTGCTGAGTATTTTAAGCAGTATTGTTTTACCGCAACTGGTTAATACTGATAAGTTATTATTAATGGCGGCAGCACAGCAAATAACTGCCGATTTACGCTATTTACAAGAGGTTAACAGCAATGTTAGTGTGGGTAGTAATGATTTTCCGGAAATTAATACTAATTTGGGGTTAGAGTTGGTGTTTTTTCATAAAGAGAATAATGGTTATTATCTGGTTAAAGGCAGTAATGTTGTCAAAACTATTGAGTTACCGAAAAATGTTGCAGTAAACAGTTCTTATACAAAAGTGGCTTTTGATACTAATGGTTATACCAAACCTCAGCATATTAATTTAACTGTTAACAGGCAACTCTTGGCGGTAATTATAAATAGTGCCGGAAGAATTAGAATTCAATAATAGAATAGAGGTAGATAATGAACAAGAACGGGTTTGTGATAATAGATTGCGTCCTTAGCGTTTTTATTATAACTACAACTATTTTACCGATATTACATTATATTACTATTTATACCAATAACAGCATTACTTCTTTCAATTATTATCAAGCTAGTATTTTAGCAGAAAATGAGCTCGAAACTTTGAAGGGTAAAATAAAGTTTGGAAGCAGTAATGGTGTTATTGAGAAAAAAAGTCTGAATAATTATCATTTTACAAAAAATATCAAAAAGCAAAATTATGAGGTCTATACCGATTTCTCCCAAGCAGAAGATAATCTGGTAAAAGTAAGCGTGAAAGTGCAGTGGCAAGAGGATACTAAGTATAAAGAGTTTGAACTGGAAAGCTTATTATGAAGAAGTGCTATTATAATTTTGCTAATCAGGGTTTTATCTTGGTAGAATTAATACTATATTGTCTGTTGATAATGCTGATAACACAGGTTTTAGCTAATGTGATGGTTAGCACTTATAAAAATTATCAGTGTTGTCTGACTCAAATTGAACTACAACATAATATCAGATTTGCAGTAGAAAGCATTGAAAGAGATGCTTTCTTGGCAAAAAAAATAGAAGTTAATAATAATGTATTGTTGATTTTCAAAGGAACTGATACTACTAATGAAGTAGTTCGTTATGAACTGAGCAGAAAATATCATCCGTATCGTTTAATGCGAGATGGCCAGCCGGTTACCGGTAACAGCATCAATAATGAGGTGGAAATTTCAAGTTTTTCACTAATAAAAAAAGGAAATAATATTCTGGATGTGGAAATTATAGGAGTTGATAGTAATAGCTCCGAATATTTAGCCATAGATAAAGTCATAAATATCATGAATGAGACTTGAAGGTGTAGTGATGAACAACCAAAAGGGCTTCATGACAGTTTTAGCAATGGTGATGATGGGGATAATGTTGTTATTGCTATTTAGCTTAACAACGGTTAAAACGGCAGATAACCAAATGAAGTTAGTATACTATGACGGTATTAAAGCGCGGTATCTTGCTGAAGCCGGAGCTAAAAAAGCTTATATGAAAATTTCAAATGATGAATATTTTCGTCAGCAACTGAAAATTAATCATGCTGCCATAAATTTAAATTCCGCTAAGCAAGAATTTAACAATGGCTTATATGAAGTTGCAGTGAAATATAACAATGAAAAATTTGAAATTTATGCCAAAGGTACATGCGAAACCGCTCAAAGGCAAATAATTTTATGGATAGAAGAATTAGATAACAATGATTATAAAATTATTGCTTGGAAAAATTGTTAAAAGCAATTATTGAAAAAAGAGGAAGAGATGAATGGATAATAAAAAGTTTCAAATTGTTAACTGTATGGAAAAAGCAGTCTTTGATCACTTGGATAATATCATCAATGAAAATAAAACTATTTGTAAATGTGAAAAATGCCGAATGGATGTTGCTGTGCTAGCCCTTAATACGTTAAAGCCACATTATGTTTTAACATTAAAGGGTGGAACTTTTACTAGATTAAAACTATACGAAACACAAAGTGAAGCTGATATTATTTTTGCGTTAACAAAAGCTATAGAAAAAGTCGAGGGTAATCCACAACATGAAGAGCTATTATAGTAAACTTGTTGGAAAAATAAAAAATAGAATATTGCCATCAAAAGAAAGTGTATTGGGAATTGATGTTGGGCCAGGGTATTTGAAAGTAGTAGAATTGTCGTTAGTAGAAGAAAATACTATTAAGGCAGTGGCTATTAATTCGTTAGATAAAAGTATTTTTGACGAAGAGGGTATTGCTGATATAAATTTACTGAGTCAAATCCTAAGAAGAACCATCGAAGTTAATGGTATTAGTGCAAAACACGCTGTTCTTTCCTTGGGCGGGAGAGCTTTGTTTGCCAGAGAAATTTTATTTCCCAAAATGACAGAAACAGAACTTACCGAGGCGATAAAATGGGAAATTGAAAAATATGTGCCATATGAGCCGGAAAAGTATTTTTATGATTACAATGTTATTGGTGAAGCGGAAAATGGCAAAGAAATCAGAGTGATGTTGGTAGCTGCACCAAAAGGTAATGTAGAAAACTTGGTTAGTTTGGTGAAAAGTGCAGGTTTAAAACCATTTATTATCGATGGTGAAACCTTTGCTTTGTCACGGACAATTGGCGTCGAAGATTATATTTGTGTTGATATTGGTAAAGTAAATACTCAAGTTATTATTTATCAAGATGGGGTGCCAATCACAAATCGTAATATTCCGTTATTCGGTGATAGTTTTACAAGAGCGATTGCACAGGTGCTAGACCTTGATTATGTTGAGGCGGAGTCTTTTAAACAACGTCAAAAAAACTTGGTAACTGTACTTGGACAAGTCGAAACAGTAACACCGGTTCAAGAGAAACTTAATGAAATGGTTGATGAATTAGGCAGGGAAATATTACGGACGATAGAATATTTTCAAATTCAAAAGCGTGAAGCGGTTTTTGAAAAAATCATTATCAGTGGTGGCGGGGCTAGATTGGATGGTTTAGTAAACCGTTTAGCCACTGAGATTAGAATACCGGTAGAAATGCATCAACCATTACAAAATTTGCAATGGATAAAATCGTTTGATAAACAATATTTACAAAGTGTTGCACCACAATTGGCGATTGCAGTAGGGTTAGCGTTACGCGGAGGTGAAGAGTAATGATTAAAATTAACTTGTTACCACCGGAACAGCGTAAAGTTAAAATTCCGCTAAAAAAAGCCTTTCTGATAACCTCAGGGTTGGTACTAATGTTGTTGATTGCTGTTTATACAGGAGCCTTAGTGGAAGAATATTTTTTAAAACAAGAATTGGCAAAAGTTAATGAAACTTATCACCAAATGTCATATGTGATGGATACAAAGCAACAGTTTGATGTTAAGCAACAAGAAATTAATAAACGCAATGATATCTTGGTGAAGTTATCGAAAAATACAAAATCGTGGAACTCTTTATTAATTCACTTAGGAAGTATTATGACTAATGATGTTTGGTTGACTGATGTGAAGATGAATGATAAACAAGTGTTAAGTATCAGAGGGATGGCGGCATCTTATCCGGCATTGGCAAAAACTTTAAAAAACTGTGAAAAAGATACTTACTTTAATAATGTAAACTTGGTTAATTCTGAAGCGGGTAAAGGTGAGCAAGACAAGATGTTAACCTCTTTTGAAATTCAAGCAAGCTTCAAGGAGTTGTAGATATTGGAAAAGATAACGGCTAAATTGGAGACAAGGCATAAAATATTTTTCTTTGTACTGGGTCTTGCTATTGTAGTGATGGTGTTTTATACTTATGTATATCAGTCGCAACAACAATGTCTTGCACAGTTGAACACTGATTTACAAATGATAAAACAAAAAGTGCAAGTATTGGAAGGTTTTTTAGTGCAACATCCTGATTTAAAGCAATATGAGAAAGAATTGCAAGATAAAACAGATTTAGTTAATAGTAAATTACCGGCAGATAAAGATATTAGTTCTTTTATTATGCAAGTAGAAGACAGTGCGAAAAAAACTAATGTAAAATTAAATAGAGTAAAGCCAATCGGCGAAGAAAATAAAGAGAATTATCGAGGCATTAAGGTCGAATTAGATATTACCGGAGATTATTTTCAAACTTTGGAATTTCTAAAGAAATTAGAACAGTTGCAGCGTTTTAATACTGTGACAGATATGAGTGTTCAAGCGAAAGATGAAATTTTGAACAGTAAATTATCGCTACTGGTATATTCTTATGGAGTAACACCGACTGAGGCTAATAAAACTCAAAATAATAATTAAAAATTTGTTGCGTCTATCTCTTTATAAGGTAGACGCTTTTTTATGATATGAAAGGATGATAATATGTTTCGTTTTTTAACATCAGGAGAGTCTCATGGACAAGCTTTGACAGCAATTGTCGAAGGAATTCCAGCAGGACTGAAAGTTGATCTGGATTTTATCAATAAAGATTTAGCTAGACGCCAACAAGGTTATGGTCGTGGTGGCAGAATGAAAATAGAAAAAGACCAAGTAGAGATTTTATCAGGAGTTCGTTTTGGTGAAACTATGGGTGATCCAATTACCTTGCTAATAAAAAATAAAGATTGGGCTAATTGGCAAGAAAAAATGTCGGTAGCCGGAGCTGAATTTGGTCCGAAGGTTACTGCTGCTCGTCCAGGACATGCCGATATTACGGGTGTTCAAAAATATAATCGCAAAGATATTCGCGATATTTTAGAACGGGCTAGTGCCAGAGAAACAGCCAGTCGAGTTGCGGTAGGCGGGTTTGCAAAAATATTATTAAAAGCTTGTGGTATTGAAGTTGTTTCTCATGTTACTAATATTGGTGGCGTAAAGATCACCAAAAAAGTAGCAACAGCAGAATTGTTTGATAACAGTAAATCCGAATTAAATTGTTATGATGAAGTTGCAGAACAGCAAATGATGGAAGTTATTGATAATGCCAAAAAAGCCGGTGACACTTTAGGTGGTGTGTTTGAGGTTGTTGTGACCGGCGCGGTTAAAGGTCTTGGTAGCCATATTCAATGGGATACCAGATTAGATGCTAAAATTGCGGCGGCCTTAATGTCAATTCAAGCAATTAAAGGTGTTGAAGTTGGTGAAGGGTTTGAATATGCCAATTTACCGGGTAGTAAAGCTCATGATGAGATGTTTTTAACTGAAAATAAAAATTATATGCGTAAAACTAATCATGCCGGTGGCATTGAGGGTGGAATGAGTAATGGTGAAGAAATTGTTGTAAGAGCGGTTATGAAGCCGATTCCAACTTTGATGAGACCGTTAGCTTCAGTTGATATTGAAAGTAAAAATGAAGTTTCGGCCAATACAGAGCGTAGTGATGTTTGTGCTGTATCGGCAGCTTCTGTTGTTGGTGAAGCGATGGTGGCAATTGCTTTAGTCGAAGTATTGTTGGAAAAGTTTGCTAATGATAATATGGCAGATTTATTAGCGTCGATTAAACAATACCAAGAGCGAATTGGTTGGTGAGACAGTGAATGTTGTATTAATTGGGTTTATGGGAACAGGTAAAAGTAGTATTGGTAAATTATTGTCAGCGAAACTTGGCTATAAATTTGTTGATAGTGATCAGCAGATTGAATATGATTTAAAAATGTCGATTAGTGATATTTTTGCTAAACATGGTGAAAATTATTTTCGCCAAGCTGAACATAGAATTATAAAGAAAATTTCTCAGTATAATAAAGCTGTCATTTCTACCGGTGGCGGTGTAGTGTTAAATAAAGATAATATGGTAGAATTGCGAAAAAAAGGGATGGTTATTTCACTCAGTGCATCCATTGACACTATTTTGGAGCGGACTAATCGCCGTAATAATCGACCGCTCCTAGAACAAGAAGACCGTAAAGCAGCGATTACGGAGCTTTTGGCAAAAAGGGCCGAATTTTATGCTGATGCTGATTTGGTGGTTGATACCGGTAAATATAATCCGCAAGAAGTGGTTCATATTATTTTAAACTTTCTAAAAGAAAAAGGAGCAGTCTATGCCAAAAGTAAAGGTTGATTTACCTAATAATTCTTATATGATAGAGATTGGTTATGATATTTTAGGGCAGATTGGTCAAGAAATAGCGGAGTTTAATTTTTCAAAGCAATTATTATTAATCACTGATGATAATGTAGAAAAGTTATATGCCGATACAGTACAAGTGTCATTAAAGCAACAGGGCTACTTTGTCGAGAAGTTTGTTATTCCGGCCGGAGAAAGTTCAAAATCTTTTGATATGGCTAAAGAAATTTATACTAAAGCGATAAAAATGGGGCTGGATCGTAAAGGCGCTATTATTGCTTTAGGGGGTGGCGTTGTTGGTGATTTGGCAGGATATATTGCCTCAACTTATTTGCGGGGGATTCCTTTTATCCAAGTGCCAACTAGTTTACTAGCACAAGTTGACTCCAGTGTGGGCGGAAAAGTTGCGATAAATCATGAGTTAGGTAAAAATTTAATTGGTTCATTTTATCAACCCAAAAAAGTTTTGATTGATTTAAAATGCCTAGAAACGCTACCGAAACGCGAAATTATTTCGGGAATGGCGGAAATTATTAAGTATGGCTTTATTTATGACCAAGATTTATTTTCTTATCTTAGTGCAAATAGTCAACAGCTAATGGCTTTAAATTTTGAATGTTTAGCAAAAGTAGTGTCTAGATCTTGTGAAATAAAAGCTGATGTAGTCAGACAAGATGAAAAAGAAGCAAACCTTAGAGCTATTTTAAATTTTGGACATACTATTGCCCATGCGATTGAAAGTAATACTAAATATAAGCTATATACTCATGGTGAAGCGGTGGGGATTGGATTATATGGAGCAGTATTGTTAAGTCATTACCACGAAATGGTTGATGTCAATACTGTTAGAGTAACCAAAGAGCTTTTAGAAAAGTTTGAATTACCGTTACAAGCTAAGCAGTGTAATGTTGACACTTTGTTTGAGATTGTCGGTCGTGACAAGAAAGCTGTTAATGGTAAAGTTAAATGGATTTTATTAGCTGAGATTGGGAAAGTTATAATTAGCGATCAAGTATCAACTGAGCAAATTAAGAAAGTCTTACATGAAATTGTAGTTTAAGTTACAATAATAACTAAAATACTTGATGTTTAACCTGTAAAGTGTTAATATTATAATGTGTTAATTGATATTAACAGCCTTTGGGGCAAGGTGAAAAGTTTTTACTTTAATTCCTTACCGGCGGTAGAGCCCGCGAGCCGACAGGCAGATCCGGTTAGATTCCGGAGCCGACAGTATAGTCTGGATGAGAAAAGGCGCGATATAGAGTTTTTGGGCTATAGGTGTGTCTATTTCTAAGTTTTTAAGGGCTGTTAAAAAGATTTTTCTTTTTGACAGTCTTTTTTTGTTGAGGTGATTAAATGGATGAATTTTATATGAGACAAGCATTAGAAATAGCAAAATATGCTTACGGTCGAACCAGTCCTAACCCCTTAGTCGGAGCGGTAGTAGTAAAAGATGATAGAATTGTGGGACAGGGCTGGCATCGCCAAGCTGGTACGGAGCATGCAGAAGTTCATGCTTTAAGACAAGCAGGTGCATTATGTAAAGGGGCGACGATTTATGTGACGTTAGAACCTTGTTCGCATTATGGAAAAACCCCGCCTTGTGCAGATGCTATTATTTCGGCAGGCATTACAAAAGTTGTAATTGGAATGCTTGATCCAAACCCACTGGTAGCCGGTCGCGGTGTCAAAAAAATGCAAGAGGCTGGTATTGCGGTTGTAGTGGGTGTGTTAACAGCGGAAGCTCAAAGATTAAATGAAGTTTTTCTAAAATGGATTATAGATAAAAAACCGTTTATTGTTTTAAAAACAGCGATGACCTTAGATGGTAAAATATCAACCGTTACGGGTCATTCGCGCTGGATTACTAATTCGACCTCACGACAAAGAGTTCATCAATTACGTGATATTTATGATGGAATTTTAGTAGGGGTGGGAACAGTCGTAGCGGATGATCCTGAATTGACTACTAGGTTAGCTGGAGTTGGAAAAAATCCAGTACGGATTATTGTTGATAGTTTGGCACGAACGCCGTTGACTGCAAAAGTTGTAAATGACAAAGCTGCTAGAACAATTATTGCCGTTACGGCACAAGCTAATGAACAAAAAGTTGCGGCGCTTAAAGCGGCGGGGGTAGAGGTTTTAGTAATTCCTGCAGATGAAAATAATCAAGTTGATTTAGTGCAATTAACAGCAAAATTAGGATTGAAAAATATCTGTAGTATTTTGGTAGAAGGTGGCGCAACTATTAATTTTTCTTTTATCAATAATAAATTAGTAGATAAAGTATATTCTTTTATTGCACCTAAAATTATTGGTGGGAAAGAAGCTTTGACGCCGGTGGCGGGAACAGGACTATCTAATTTAGATAATGCATTATTGCTGGAAAATATCAGCACTGAAATATTAGCTGGTGATATTTTAATAACAGGGTATGTTAAACAGGAGGAACTCTAATGTTTACCGGATTGATTGAAGAAATTGGCAACATTAAAAATATTGCTCATGGTAGTAAGTCATGTAAAATAACCATTACAGCGAAAAAAGTTTTAGAAGATGTTAAATTGGGCGATAGCATTGCTGTAAATGGGACGTGCTTGACGGTAGTTGATTATGGAGTTGATTATTTTACAGCAGATGTGATGCCGGAGACTGTTAAACGGACTGTTTTGGCAAAACTTAATAATGGCGATGTTGTTAACTTGGAACGAACAATGGCCTTGGGTGATAGATTTGGGGGACATATTGTTAGTGGTCATATTGACGGTTTAGGTGAAATTGTTAATATGAAGAAGGATGATAATGCCATTGTTATTACTATTAAAGCAAGTTCTAGTGTTATAAAATATATTATTGAAAAAGGCTCGGTAGCGATTGATGGGATAAGTTTGACGGTTGTTAGTGTTGATGCTGAAAAATTTGCAGTGTCAATTATTCCACATACGGTAGCTATGACCAATTTACATTATAAAAACACTGGTGATTATGTAAATATTGAGACTGATGTTATTGGCAAGTATGTAGAAAGATTAATGAATTTTGACAATCAGAAACCAACAAGTACTAGTAAGATAAATTTAGAATTTTTAGCGAAAAATGGATTTTAAGAGGTGAAGATAATGAAATTTAATACTATTGAAGAAGCAATTGAAGATATTAAGCAAGGTAAAATAATTGTAGTGGTGGATGATGAAGACCGCGAAAATGAAGGCGACTTATTAATGGCAGCTGAATTGGTCACACCGGAGTCGATTAATTTTATGGCAACTTATGGGCGGGGGCTGATTTGTATGCCGATTAGTGGACATAGATTAGATGAGCTAGGCCTTGATGCGATGGTTGTACATAATACGGACGCACATTGTACAGCTTTTACGGTTTCAGTAGATGCTTTTGATACGACTACTGGAATTTCTGCTTATGAAAGAGCTCATACTGTAAAAACTATTTTAGATCCGGCTGCAAAACCGCAAAGTTTACGTCGTCCTGGTCATATTTTCCCGTTAAGAGCAGTGGATGGTGGGGTTTTAAGAAGATGTGGTCATACTGAAGCGGCAGTAGACTTAGCAAAGATGGCAGGCCTTTATCCGGCTGGCGTTATTTGTGAGATTATGAATGAAGACGGCACTATGGCTAGAGTTGATGACTTACAAGATTTTGTTAAGAAACATGATTTAAAAATTATTACAATTGAAAGCCTAATCAAGTATCGTAAAGCTAATGAAACTTTCGTTAAACGGGCGGCTGAAACCAAATTACCTACAAAATTTGGTGAGTTTAAATTAGTGGCTTATGATAATACTTTAGATGATAAATGTCATGTGGCCTTGGTTAAAGGTGATGTGGATAAGCTTGATAGTGTTTTAGTGAGAGTTCATTCTGAATGTTTAACCGGGGATGTTTTTGGCTCATTACGTTGCGATTGTGGAGATCAATTAGCGATTGCTTTAGAACGCATTAATAAAGAAGGGGCCGGAGTACTACTATATATGCGTCAAGAAGGTCGTGGCATTGGTTTAGCTAATAAAGTTAGAGCTTATGCATTGCAAGATGAAGGGAAAGATACAGTTGAGGCTAATGAGTTGCTAGGTTTTGCTCCGGACTTACGAGATTATGGAATTGGCGCGCAGATTTTAGCAGATTTAGGTTTGAATAAAATTCGCTTGTTAACCAATAATCCAAGGAAAAGAATTGGGTTAGAGGGGTATGGTCTTAATATTGTGGAAAGAGTTCCATTAGAAATTAAGGCTAATAAATTTAATAAAAGATATTTAAGTGTCAAGAAATCAAAATTAGGGCATATGCTGAAACAAAATGAGGAGGAAATTTAAAATGGCAAAAACTATTGAAGGTAAATTGACAGCACAAGGGTTGAAATTTGGGATTGTGGTATCAAGATTTAATGAATTTATTAATGCTAAATTATTAGGGGGCGCGATGGATGCTTTAATTAGACATGGTGCTGCTGATGATGATATTGAAGTTGTTTGGGTTCCGGGAGCTTATGAAATACCACTGATTGCACAAAAAATGGCAAACAGTAAAAAATATGATGCAATTATTTGTCTAGGAACGGTTATTCGTGGTAGTACCACTCATTATGATTATGTTTGCAATGAAGTTGCTAAAGGTGTTGCCCATGTTGGTTTAAATACGGGAGTACCAACGATGTTTGGCGTTGTTACTACTGAAAATATTGAACAAGCAATTGAGAGAGCGGGAACTAAAGCCGGTAACAAAGGTTTTGATGCAGCCGTAGGCGCGATTGAAATGGCTAATTTATTAAAAGAAATTTAATTTAGCAGAAAAAGGCTACCTCAAAGCATTTGCAATAATCTTTGGAGGTAGCCTTTTTATTAGGAGGATTTATGAAAGATCATATTATTAAAGCAACCGCAAATGGCATTAGAGTTTTTGCCACTGTTACTACAGATTTAGTAGAAGAAGCAAGAACTCGTCATAATTGCTCACCACTGGCTATTGCTGCTTTAGGGCGGACGATGACTGGAGCGTTGTTATTAGCTGCTAATTTAAAAACGGATGAAAGTTTAACGATTAGAGTTTCCGGTAATGGTCCGTTAAAGGAAATTGTGGCAGATGCTTTGGCTAATGGTGAGGTTAGAGGGTATGTGAAAAACCCTTATATTGATTTACCATTAAACAATGGCAAATTAGCTGTTGGTGATGGTGTTGGTGCTGGACATATTTATGTAACTAGATTTACTAATTTAAAGCAGCCTTTCACTGGTAGTACTGAGCTTGTAACTGGTGAAATTGCCGAAGATTTGACTAATTATTTAATGACATCAGAACAAACTCCGTCCAGTGTGGGGTTAGGAGTATTGGTAGGCACTGATTTAAAAATTATGGCGGCTGGTGGATTTTTAATTCAAGCTTTACCTGATGTTGAAGAAAGTGCGATTGATATGCTAGAAGAAAATCTAAAGTCATTAGCACCAATTTCACAATTAATAAGTGAAGGTAAAGATGGCGCCGGCATTATTGCGGAAATTTTTAAAGGAATGGCTGTAAATTACTATGATACCACTGCTGTTAGTTTTAAATGCCAATGCAATAAAGAAAAAATTGAGAAGGTTTTAATTAGTTTAGGTGAGGCTGAATTAAATCACCTAATAGCGGAAGGGAAAGCAGAAGTTAAATGTCACTTCTGTAGTCAGGCTTATGACTTAAATAAGGAAGAATTAGAAAAGTTATTGTGTGAAGCGCAGTAACGAAATAAAAGCAAATCCTTTGGTGTAAGGATTTGCTTTTATTTTATGATTGCTTATTATATAATAAAAAAATATAGAAAAAAAGAGCTGATTATCAGCTCTTTGACTCGTATTTTAATTAAACTGCACGTTGAACTTTACCGGAACGCAGGCAACGAGTACAAACGTTAACTCTTTTTACCTCACCATTTACTAGTGCGCGAACACGTTGGATGTTTGGTTTCCAAGTACGTTTAGTTTTTAAATGAGAGTGACTCACGTTGAAACCACTAGTTATACCTTTTGCACAAACTTCACAAATATTTGCCATTTATTCCACCTCCTTTAACGAAGGACAACATATCCTCATACATAATGACTATATTCTATCACAAGGGAATAATAAAATGCAAATTCTTTTTTAAAAAATAAGAAAATTTATGTATTATTTTAAATATAATTACTATTTTATCCAAAAATATTCTTGCTTTAAATTTTGGGATTGAAATGCTATCCTTAAAAGATAGTGATGGTGGAGGATACTATGTTATTAGATAAAGATATTTTAGAACTTAAAGGTGTGGGAAAAATCAAAGCGCAAGGATTGAATAAGTTAGGGCTCTATAAAATTAGTGATTTATTAACTTATTATCCGCGAAGATATGAAGATCAAACTACTTTAACAGAACTAGCAAAGTTGAAAGATGGTATGATCTCAACTGTATTTGGTAAGGTTGTTGATATTGTTGAGTCTAAAGTTAGAAAAGGCTTAACATTAACAAAAATCCAAATAATTGATGAAAATGTTAAGGCAGAGTTAATTTATTTTAATCAACCTTTTGTAAAAAGTAAATTTTTTACAGGTTTAAATATTGTCGCTAGTGGTAAGGTTAGTGTGAAATTTCGAAACATTACTATTAGTAACCCGCAGATTGTGATTTTAAAAGATAAAAATTTATATAATGGGAGAATTTTACCAGTATATAATATTAATAATATAGTAAATCAAAAATTATTGCATAATATTATAGCAACAGTGTTAAAAGATTTAGTAGTAAAAGATTTCATACCCGTAAAAATTAGCAAATCTTTAAATTTAATAGATCGTGCCAGTGCACTAAAAAATATTCATTTCCCTAAAGATGAAAAAATGTTAATGGCAGCAAAAAACAGACTTATTTTTGAAGAGTTGTTTTTATTACAATGCGGAATGATGTTACTAAAAAAAATCACACAGCAACAACATTGTGGGATTGAGCATAGTGCTGATGGGTCTTTAGTGAAACAGCTTAAGGCAAAACTGCCGTTTGCTTTAACCAATGATCAGAAAAAAGTCTTGAGGGAGATTAAAGCTGATATGGAAACCGAAATGCCAATGCAAAGATTATTGCAGGGTGATGTTGGTTCGGGAAAAACTATTATTGCAATGTTGTTGCTGGTGAAAACTGTGGAAAATGGTTACCAAGGAGCGTTAATGGTGCCAACAGAAATTTTGGCGCAACAGCATTATAATGTGTTTTGTGAATATTTAGAGCCGTTGAAGATGAAAATTGGATTGCTAAGTAGCAAATTGACGAAAAAAGAACGACAGGAGATATTAATTAAGCTAAACGAAGGAACCATTGATATTGTCATTGGTACGCATGCCTTGATTCAAAAGGATGTTGAATTTTTCAAGTTAGGATTAGCAATAACGGATGAACAGCATCGTTTTGGTGTTAGACAAAGAGCTGATTTAAAGGCTAAAGGAAAGTTGCCGGATGTGCTTGTTATGACGGCAACGCCAATTCCGCGGACGATGTCGTTGACGGTTTATGGTGATCTAGATGTATCAACCATTAGAGAATTACCGCCGGGGCGAAAGCTTATTAGAACTTTTGTTAGAAATAGTGTTAAGCGAGAATTAATTTATGATTTTGTGTTAAAGGAACTACTAAAAGGACGACAAGCTTATGTTGTTTGTCCATTAATTGAAGAATCGGAAAATATTGATGCAGTAGCAGTAGTTGCTGTTTATGATGAACTGAGAAAAAGTGTGTTTAAAGATGTAAAATGCGCCTTACTACATGGTGGTCTTAATAAAAAAGAGAAAGAATCAGTAATGGCGGAGTTTGTAGATGGTAAGATTAAAGTTTTATTTGCAACAACAGTGATAGAAGTTGGTGTTAATGTTCCTAATGCTAGTGTGATGGTGGTAGAAGGTGCAGAAAGATTTGGATTGGCGCAGTTGCATCAATTAAGAGGGCGAATTGGTCGAGGTGAATACCAATCATATTGTATTTTGATTACCGATGGCAAAAGTACCAAGACTAAGGAACGACTAGGAATAATGGAGAAAACTAATGATGGGTTTGTGTTGGCAGAAGAGGATTTAAAAATTAGAGGCCCCGGTCACTTCTTGGGGACAAAACAACATGGCTTGCCTAACTTAAAGATAGCCGATTTAACAATGGACTTAGAAACTTTATTTTCTGCCAGAGATTATGCGATGCAAGCACTGGTAGAACCTGAAAACATACCGTTAATTATTGAGGGGTTAAGAGTTTATTTTGGGGAATGTTTTAGTGAGATTACCGGAACAATTTTATAACAAAGGCTTTATTTTAATAGTGAAAAGTTGTAAAATTAATTAATGTGCAAAAAAAGAGTTAAAGGAAAGAATTATATGAAAAAATTGATGGGCTGGGTTGTAATTATTGTAGCAATAACAGTTTTATATGCATTGTTTCCGGAATTTTTTAGGCACGCTTATGGAATTATTGAGCATGGTGATATTGGAGCTTTGGCTGATTATTTAAGAGGCTTTGGCTGGGTCGGCATTTTGGTGACAATTGCGTTGTTTATAGTGATGACTTTTACGATAGTATTTCCCTTTATGATTTTGTCGGGAGCGGCCGGAATAGTTTATGGTTTGTGGTCCGGTATTTTTATTTCTTGGTTTGGTGAAGTTATCGGTGCAGTGGTGATGTTTGTTTTTGCCAGATTTTTTTTCCGTGAAATGCTTGAAGGCCTAATAAGTAAAAGTGTTTACTTAAAAAAAGTTG
Source organism: Negativicutes bacterium (assembly GCA_018052945.1). Taxonomy (NCBI): domain Bacteria; kingdom Bacillati; phylum Bacillota; class Negativicutes; species Negativicutes bacterium. Next base: position 15,974 of record JAGPMH010000007.1, read on the forward strand.
ATGACTATAGTGCGGAAAATGGTTTTAAAGCGTTGTTAATTGCGAGATTGTTGCCGTTAGCGCCATCAGGGATTATTACCGCGGTTGCGGCTATCAGTAAAATGAACTTTAAAGATTTTATGTTAGCAACTGTTATTGGGAAATTACCACCAGTTGTTTTGAAAGTGCTCATTGGTCATGATTTGGCGTTTGCCAATGAAAATATGACTAGATTGATTTTATTATGCTTATTAGTGGTGGTTGTTTATGCCGGATTATGGTGGCAAAAAAAAAATAGTGTTGAAACCTGAGTGAATTTTAGAGGAGGGCTTATTATGCCAATAGTACAAATTGATATGTTAGAAGGACGTACCGTAGAACAAAAAAGAGAATTAGTGCGTAAGGTTACGGCGGCGATTTGTGAAACTGCTAGTTGTTCACCGGAAGCGGTAAAAATTGTGATTAGAGATATGAGTAAAGATAATTATGGTGATGGCGGAAAATTGCGTTCTGATTTTTAAGTTATTACCTTGACATTGTGTGGTTTTTTAAGATAAAATAATATCCAAGTTGTAAGTAGAGTAGAGGTGCAGTAAACATAAGTACTTTTGGGGAGAATGGCAACAATGAACTGAGAGGAAAGGGAATACTGCCGAAGCTTTGATAAAAGCCTTGTTATCATTGCTGGTCTTACATTGAAAAAGTGTAAGATTGTCACCAATTGTTGGTGGAGTGCTATCTCATCCAGAATAAAATTTTTATTTTATTCATAAAGCTGTTTTTTGTAGCTGGTGAGAAATCTCATCAGCTATTTTTTATAATGTAAAACTTTAACAAATGCTAATATGGAAACAGAATTTTAAGCTACAAAGCTTTTAATAATAGATGGAGGTGTAATATGGTAAAAGTAATGGTTTGTGGAGCTTATGGTAAAATGGGACGTGAAGTGTTAAAAGCTGTGCATAATGATACTGAATTATCGTTAGTAGGAGCAGTCGATTTAATGTCAGAGGGTGCTGATGCCGGAGACTTGATTGGCGTTGGTAAACTAGGAATCACAGTCGAAAACAATTTGGAAGTTGCAATTAGTAAAACCAATCCGGATGTTGTAGTTGAGTTTACAAATCCGGCAGTGGTGATGCAAAACATAAGAATAGCAATGAAAAATGGTGTTTCACCGGTAGTGGGGACAACTGGTTTATCAGAAGCAGACTTAGCCGAAATAAAAAGTATGTGCAATGATAAAGTTAAAGCTTTTATTGCACCGAATTTTGCAATCGGTGCGGTGCTAATGATGAAACTATCACAACAAGTTGCAAAACATTTGCCACATGTGGAAATTATTGAATTGCATCATGATAATAAGTTAGATGCTCCTTCCGGAACTGCGTTAAGAACAGCGCAACTTATTACTGAAAGTCGTGAAAGTATTAAGCAGGGCAATCCGAAAGAAGAAGAGTTGATTAAGGGCGCACGGGGAGCTGAATATGACGGAATGCGGATTCATAGTGTTCGCTTGCCAGGGTATGTCGCTCATCAAGAAGTTATTTTTGGTGGCTTAGGACAAACTTTAAGTATTAGACATGATTCCATTTCTCGAGAATCTTTTATGCCAGGCGTAGTGCTTGCTTGCAAAAAAGTTCAACAATTAGAGGGATTGGTGTGCGGTTTAGAAAATATATTGGATTAATAAGGAGATAAAATCAATGAAAAAATATAATATTGCTATTCTTGGGGCAACAGGCGCGGTTGGTCAAGAATTTTTAACTTTAATAGAAGAAAGAAAATTCCCTTTTGCTAATTTGAAACTATTAGCATCAAAGAGATCAGCCGGTAAGGTTATAACTTTTATGGGCAAAGAATATGTGGTAGAAGAAGCTAGTAATGATTCTTTTAAAGATATTGATATTGCCTTGTTTGCTGGCGGCTCGGCAAGTACTGTTTTTGCTGAGGCTGCGGTAAAAAGTGGTGCAGTTGTTATTGATAATTCCAGTGCATTTAGAATGGACCCTAACGTTCCGTTAGTAGTGCCGGAAGTTAATCCAGAAGCAATTAGTAGTCATAAGGGTATTATTGCTAACCCTAATTGTTCTACTATTATTATGACAATGGCTCTTAAGCCGATTTATGATAAAGCGAAAATTAAAAGAATTATTGTTTCTACCTATCAAGCGGTTTCTGGAGCAGGAAAAGAAGCTATTGATGAACTTGATAATCAAGTGAAAGCGATTGCTGAAGGTCGAGATGTTGAGGCGAAAGTTTTACCGAGCGCTAGTTTACCAAAACATTATCAAATTGCTTTTAACTTGATACCGCAAATTGATGTGTTCACCGATAGTGGTTACACTAAAGAAGAAATTAAAATGATTAAAGAAACACATAAAATTTTGCAAGATGACAATATTGGTATTACCGCTACAACTATTAGGGTTCCGGTATATCGTAGTCATGCTGAATCAATCAATATTGAGTTGGAAGATGAGGTTACGGTAGCTGAGGCGAAAGCTTTGCTAAATGCCTTCCCGGGGGTAATTGTACAAGATGAACCGGAGAATATGGTTTATCCAATGCCACTATATACATCGATGCAAGATGAAGTTTTTGTTGGACGGATTAGAAAAGATAATTCGATTAAACATGGTTTGAACTTATGGGTTGTTGGTGATCAAATTCGTAAGGGTGCAGCATTAAATGCTTTACAAATTGCTGAATACATGATTAATAATAATTTATTAAGTAAATAATTAGTTTAAAAAGTCCATTTTTTAATGGACTTTTTTTAAGGTGATTAGTCTGAAAGCCTGATGTATTCTAAGATAAAGCTTGTTGTTTCGATAATCATAAGGTATAATGATAATTGAGTTAGCGAACGGATGATTTTGGGATAACGTAATTTTGGGTAACTTTAATTGTGCGGAAAGAACGAAATATTGAATTAAGTTGGTAATGAAAACCAAAAATGTTAATATAATAAAATGTGGAGGTGTGAAATTTTTTGACACAAGTAGAACAAAAACTTCAAATTATCCCCCTAGGTGGGTTAGGGGAGATTGGGAAAAATTTAACGGTAGTAAGATGTGGTGATGAAATTATTGTCATTGACTGCGGGTTAATGTTCCCTGACGATGAAATGTTAGGAATTGATTTAGTTATTCCTGATATAACATATTTACTAGAAAACATTGATTTAGTAAAAGCGATTGTTTTAACGCATGGTCATGAGGATCATATTGGAGCGTTACCATATGTATTGAGAAATTTAAATGTTCCGGTATATGGTACTAAATTGACTTTAGGAATTTTAGAAGGTCGCTTAAGAGAAAACAATGTTGACTCCAGTAGCTTAGTACCGGTAAAACCTGGTGATTTAATCCATATTGGCTGTTTTAAAGTGGGCTTTGTTAATGTTAGTCATAGCATTGCTGATGCTGTAGCATTATACATTAAAACACCGCTTGGAACTATTGTTCATACTGGAGACTTTAAACTTGATCAAACACCGGTTGATGGAAAAGTAACTGATTTTCATAAATTTGCTGAGCTGGGCGATCAAGGAGTATTGGTAATGTTAGCAGATAGCACTAATGCTGAACGACCTGGCCATACTTTAAGTGAAAAAACAGTTGGTGTAGCCTTTGATGAGGCTTTCCGAAATATTAAAGACCGCATTATTATTGCTACTTTTTCCTCTAATGTACATCGAATTCAACAAGTTATTGATACTGCCCATAAATATAATCGCAAAGTAGCAGTATTAGGTCGCAGTATGGTGAATGTAAGTAATATTTCAGCCGAACTTGGCTATCTTAATATTCCGGATGGAGTTTTAATTGATATTGATGAGATTAATAATTATCCGCCATCTAATATTGTTATTATTACTACCGGTAGTCAGGGTGAGCCGATGTCTGCGTTGACAAGAATGTCGACCTCAGATCATCGTAAAGTAGGAATTGTTCCGGGAGATACAGTTATTATTTCCGCAACACCAATTCCGGGCAATGAAAAACTTGTTTCAAGAACAATTGATAATTTATTGAAACAAGGGGCAAATGTTATTTATGAAAAAACTTCGGGTATTCATGTTTCCGGACATGCTAGTCAAGAAGAGTTAAAACTAATTCACAATTTAGTTAGACCCAAATTCTTTATTCCTGTTCATGGTGAGTATCGTCATTTAAGAAAGCATGCTATGCTAGCTCAAGATTTAGGCATGCCGAAAGAAAATGTATTTGTTGCTGAAAATGGTAACATTATTGAGTTCACCAAAGAAAAAGGTGGAATTGTTGGTAAAGTTCCTTCGGGAATTGTACTGGTTGATGGTTTAGGCGTAGGTGATGTTGGTAATATCGTTCTTCGTGATCGTCGTCAATTATCACAAGATGGTATTTTAATTATCGTAGTGACAATGGACAAAGAAATGGGTGCTGTTGTTGCTGGACCTGATATTGTTTCACGGGGCTTTGTGTATGTCCGTGAATCGGAAGAGTTAATGGAAGAAGCAAAAGAAAAAGTAAAAATGGCATTAGAAAAATGCGAAGACAATAATATAACAGAATGGGCAGTTATTAAATCAAATGTGAGAGATGCGCTAGGTAGATACTTGTATGAGCGCACTCGCAGACGTCCAATGATTTTGCCTATAATAATGGAAATTTAACAACAACCCCGATCTCCGCACAGGATTTCGGGGTTCTTTTCCGATAAATAGGGATTGTAATGTATAAATGAGGTGAAGGTATTGAAAGAAAAATTTATTATTATTGATGGTAGTAGCTTGATGTATAGAGCATTTTATGCCCTACCTTTATTAGAAACGAAAAAAGGCCAATATACAAATGCGGTCTATGGCTTTGCAACAATGCTGTTTAAATTATTAGAAAATTTTAGTCCTGAATATATTGTTGTGGCATTTGATAAAGGAAAAATAACTTTTCGTAATGAAATTTTTGATCAATATAAAGCTCATCGTAAAGAAACACCGTCGGAATTGTCAATGCAAATACCTCTTATTCATGAATTTTTAGTGGCAATGAATATAACATTGATAGAAGAAAGTGGTTTTGAGGCGGATGATATTATTGGCACTTTAGCCAATAAAGCCGCAGCAAACAATAAAAAAGTACTGATTGTAACCGGTGATAAGGATGCGTTGCAATTAATTAATGATGATATTTCGGTATTGTTAACGAAAAAAGGCATTTCGGAAATGTTGGAATTTAACAAAAAGCTGTTTAAAGAAACTTATGGCTTAGAATGTAATCAACTAATTGACTTAAAAGCGTTAATGGGTGATAGTTCAGATAATATTCCGGGAGTACCGGGCGTTGGCGAAAAAACTGCGACAAAATTATTAGCGGAATATAATACCTTGCAAAATATATATGAAAATATTGATAATGTGAGTGGCAAAAAACTTCAAGAAAAGCTTAAGGATAATAAAGACTTGGCTTTTATTTCGCAACAATTAGCAAAAATAAATAATAATGTACCGCTTAATTATGCAGAAGAACAATACAAACTCAATTTAGCTGAAAATAAATTAGAAGAATTTTGCTTAAAGTATGAATTTAAAAGTATTTTAGCGCGAGCTAATTTTTTAGAGTCTAAATCACCAGAGCAAATTGCTATAACACCAGTAGAATTTTGCAATATAAATAATAGTGATGAGTTTAAAATATTAGTAGATAAAATTATACAAGAGAAAAAAATGGTGTTTTATCCTGTCTTAGAATCTAGTGCTTTTGACCTTAAACATATTTTCATAGCTAATAGTAATCAAAGTTATTGCATTAGTAATAACTCTGAAATTGAAAATATCTTTGTTACATTATTAGAAAATCCTGAAGTTGAGAAAATTACTTATGATGTAAAAAAATTATATAAATTCTGCTTTCAGCAACATAAGATGATTCAAGGCACTGTGTTTGATATTATGCTGGCAGCATATTTATTGGAGCCAATGGCCAATAACTATTCAATAGAAAGCTTACATAATTTTTATGTAGGAGAAAATTATCATTTAAATGAGAAAAATATTGAAATCATTCAACTTCAAGCGTTTTATGTTGAAACAATTGAAAAAATATATCAGAGCTTAAAAAGTAAGCTAAAGCAGGCTGATTTGTTTGAGTTATACCAAACTGTTGAAATGCCACTAATAAAGGTATTAGCGAAGATGGAACTTTATGGTATAAAAGTTGATGCGGAACAATTGAAAATAATGTCTGCTGAAATGGATATTAAAATAAAGCAACTATTAGAAGATATTTATGAAATGGCAGCAGAACCGTTCAATGTAAATTCGCCAAAACAATTAGGTGTTATTTTATTTGAAAAATTAAATTTACCAATTATTAAGAAAAATAAAACTGGCTATTCTACCGATGCGGAAGTGTTGGAACAATTGAGAGACCAACATCAAATCATTAGCAAAATTTTAGAATATCGACTATTAACTAAATTGAAATCAACATATTTAGAAGGCTTAGGAAACTTATTATCGCCAACGGAAATGCGAATTCATACCAGCTTTAATCAAATGGTTACGGCAACAGGGCGCTTGAGTAGTTCAGAACCTAACTTGCAAAATATTCCGACCAGAAGTGAAGAAGGAAAAAAAATTAGAGAGCTATTTGTGCCGGGACTAGGATTTGACTATTTACTATCAGCTGATTATTCGCAGATTGAATTGAGAATTTTAGCACATATGGCAAATGACCCTAATTTAATCAGTGCATTTAATGATAATCAGGATGTTCATGCTAGAACGGCCGCTGAAGTTTTTTCTGTTGATTTGTCAGCAGTAACTCCTGAAATGAGATCTAGGGCAAAAGCTGTTAACTTTGGAATTGTATATGGTATTAGCGATTATGGTTTAGCGAAGGATATTAATGTTAGCCGCAAAGAAGCTGGAGAATATATTAGCAATTATTTTTCTAAATATCACGGCGTTAAAAATTTTATTGATAATATTATTGCTGATGCTAAGAAAAATGGCTATGTCATAACGATGTTTGGGCGTAGACGTTATTTAAAAGACATTAATAGTAGTAACTATAATATTAGATCCTTTGCTGAAAGAATGGCAATGAATACTCCAATTCAGGGGACTGCTGCTGATATTATAAAATTGGCGATGATAAAAGTAGATTATGATTTGCAAAAAAATAATTTAAAAAGTAGAATATTGTTACAAGTTCATGATGAGTTGTTATTAGAAGTTGTTGAGGCTGAAGTCGAAATTGTTTCAGAAATAGTAACAACAGCGATGCAAAATGTCGTTTCGTTAGCAGTGCCGTTAACGGTAGATGTTAAGGTTGGGAAAAGTTGGGCTGAAACAAAATAGAAAGTGGGGTGAAAATTTTGCCGGAAATGCCAGAGGTTGAAATAATTAGAAAATCATTAGTAGGATTTTTAAAAACCAGAAGAATTAAAAATGTTGAAATTGGCTTAAGTCGATTGATTAAATGGCCTTCACCAACTGAATTTAGTGGGTTAGTAATCGGTAAAAAAATTTTGGATGTTAAAAGAAGAGGTAAATATTTATTAGTAGAGTTAGAAAATGAGTATTATATTATTGTACATTTGAGAATGACCGGTAAACTATTATATGTGAAGAAAGGTGAAAAAAAAGATTCTCACAGTCGGATTGTTTTTTATTTAGATAATGATGATTTATTGGTCTATGCTGATACTAGAACTCTTGGCACAATTCATGTTATTAATAAGACTGAAATATGGAGAATTTCCGGGCTAGCTAATTTAGGACCGGAGCCTTTGAGTAAAGAATTTACTGTAGAGTACTTAGAATTAATATTAGCCAATAATAAGGGGAAAATTAAAACATTATTGTTAAATCAAAAATACATTTCGGGACTAGGTAATATTTATGTTGATGAAGCGTTATTTTTAGCAGGGATTCACCCTGAGCGAATTGCCGGAAAAATAGAATCAGCAGAAATAAAAAAGCTGTATACGGCAATAAATAAAGTTATTAAAGATGGACTAGCACATGGTGGAACTACCTTCCGTGATTACCGTAATGCGGAAGGGGAAAAAGGGCAACATCAAAACCATCTTTATGTTTATGGTCGAAAAGATAAACCTTGTTTAAATTGCCATACTTTTATTAATAAAATTGAAGTTGGTAGTAGAGGTACACATTTTTGTCCTAAATGCCAAAAATAGGGGGAAGAAGTTTGTACTTGATAGGATTGACCGGAGGAATTGGTAGTGGAAAAAGCACTGTTAGCAATTATTTAAAAGAATTAGGTGCGAAAATTATTGATGGTGATATTATTGCTAGAGCTGTTGTTGTACCAGAGCAACCTGCCTGGAAAGCAATTGTAGAGACTTTTGGTAATGAAATTTTATTGGCTGATTTATCTTTAAATCGCTTAAAGTTAGGTGAAATTGTTTTTAACAATAAAAAAGCGAAAGAGTTATTGGAGAATATAATTAGTCCATATATTGCTGCAGAAATTAATAAGCAGCTAAATTCCTTTAAAAAGGTAAAAAATATAATAGTAGTGCTAGATTTACCGTTGTTATATGAAAATAATTGGGATAAAATAACTGATGAAAATTGGGTTGTCTTTGTTGAACAAGACATTCAGATAAAGCGATTGTGTGATCGCAATAATTTTACGATAGAACAGGCTTTAAGCCGAATAAATAATCAACTACCGTTATTTGAAAAAGCTGGCAAAGCAAATGTTGTTATTAATAATAATTTTGATATTGAAAATACCAAGCAACAAGTTCTTGCTAATTGGCAGGAAGTTAAAAAAAGAATAAAGACTAATGAGCGTGAATAATTATGTTTAAGAAGTTAAGTAGATGCAGGTTGCATATTGTATTTTTTAGTGTAATTTTTGCAATTATGAGCTTGTTTTATTTAAATAAAGATATTATAAAAGATGATATTTATTTGTATCCTTATAAAGATATTATCATAAAATATGCTAAGCAGAATGAACTGGAAGTTTCGTTGCTAGCAGCGGTTATTTTAAGTGAAAGTAAATTTTACTATTCTGCAGAATCACATCGTGGCGCAAAAGGGTTAATGCAATTAATGCCGGAAACAGCAAGGTGGGTTGCTGGTGAAATTGGATTAAACAATTATGCTGAAGACCAATTATTAGAGCCGGAAATAAATATAATGTTGGGCTCATGGTATTTAGCGTCATTGAAGCGCGAATTTAATAATAATGAGGTGCTTATGTTAGCGGCATATAATGCTGGCAGAGGCAATGTTAATGAATGGATGAAACAATATGATTGGCACGGTGATTTTGCTAAAATTGAAGAAATTCCTTTTCCAGAGACAAAAAATTATGTTGAAAAAGTTTTAATGCGGAAAAAAGTATATGAAGATCTCTGTGTTTACAAAAAAAGAATGTTGAACTTACAATTTAATAATTAATTAAAATGGTTATACAATGAAAAATGTATAACCATTTTTTGTAGATAATAATAAATTTTACAAAATAAGATAGTTTTTAATAATATTCTCATGGTATAATTTAACTAAGTATGATTAATAATGAGGAAAGTGTGTGTTAGAGGGAAATATAACTATGTTCGACTCTTTGGTCAAATCAGCAGAGGTTATTCAAAAAATTATCCCACTGGATTGTTGTATTATGATTTGTAATAAAGAGGGGTTAATTGTAAAATTTGTTGGTGCTGAAAGTTTTGATATGAATGTTAGAGAGGGGAGTGGTGTTGCTAAAGGTGGCTCACTTGGTGAATGTATAGCGACAGCCAAAATTGTTCATAAAGCAATACCTAAAGAAGCTTATAATGTACCAATTAAGGCCATTGCAGTGCCGATTTTTGATAATAATAATGTATTAATCGGTGGCATTGCCACAGGTATAAGCTTAGCGAATCAAGAGGCACTGCTAGATTCGGCACAAATTATTGCAGCAACCTCAGAAGAAATGACAGCCACAACTCAAGAATTAGCAGCTACTGCAACGCATTTATCAAGTGGTCTGGATGATATTCAGTCAATTGGTAATTCTGTTATTAATGAAGTTAAAAAGACAGATGATATTTTACGCTTTGTTAGTGATGTTGCAGCAAATTCAAACTTATTGGGGTTAAATGCCGCAATTGAAGCGGCAAGAGCTGGTGAACATGGTCGAGGGTTTGCAGTAGTTGCTGAAGAAATCAGAAAAATGGCAGTTAATAGTGCTGAAGCTGTTAATGATATAAAGGATATTTTAAATAATATAAGAAAAGAAGTCGAAATTTTAAAAAATAAAGTTGAAGAAAACTCATCCATGGCAGAGCGCCAAGCAACCGCTACGCAAGAAATTGCAAAAGATATGGAATCATTGGCGGCATCCGCAATCGAAATCGAAAAAGTTGCTCAAATAATTTAATGTTAAAATAGCAATAAGAATTAAAATTCTTGTTGCTATTTTTTTGCAAATTGATAATTTTTTTTATAAACTATTAATTACAAAAAACTTTATTATAAGATATAATATAAATAGTTGATTTTTAGGAGGTAGCCATGGATATTTTTTTAGCAAGACAACCTATCTTTAATAAGAATATGGACGTTTATGGTTACGAACTACTTTATCGTAATAACAATGTGAAAAATCTTTGTCAATTTTTCAATGCCAAAGAAGCGTCGCTGGAAGTTATTGCTGCCAGCTTTGTAGTAATTGGGTTGACAAAATTAACCGGTGGAAAAAAAGCCTTTATAAATTTTACGGAAGATTTATTACAAGAAGAATTTGCCACGATTTTACCTAAAGAAGATTTGATAATAGAAGTATTAGAAGATGTTGAGCCAACAAAAGAAAATGTGGAAGCTTGTCATAACTTGGTTAAGGCAGGCTATAAAATTGCTTTAGATGATTTTGAATATAAAGCAGCGTATAATGATTTAATTAATATTTCGTCAATAATTAAAGTTGATTTTATTAATAGCAGTAGAGCTGCTTGTAAAGAACTTATTAATAAGTATAAAAATAGCAAGATTTTATTTCTTGCTGAAAAAATTGAAACACAAGAAGATTTTGAATGTGCCCTAGCTATGGGTTATTCCTTGTTCCAAGGTTATCATTTTTGTAAGCCGGTTATTTTATCAGCGAAAAAGGTGGAGCCGTTTAAAATAAATGCCATTGAGCTGATAAAATTGGTAAATGAGGATGTTCCTAATTTTAAAGAAATTGCTAAGGTTATAGAAAATGATGTATCATTATCATTTAATTTATTAAAACTGGTTAATTCCTTAGCTTTTAGTCGCGGGACAAAAATAAAATCAATTTTACAGGCGATATCGTTATTAGGGGAAAAAGAAATTCGTAAATGGATTACATTAGTGGCCATTGAAAAAATTTCTTCAGACAAGACTAAAGAGCTGTTGCGACTTAGTATTATAAGAGCTAAGTTTTGCGAAGTGCTTTGTCATAAATTTTCTTTAGGTAATAGAAAGACAGAACTATTTTTATTAGGTTTGTTTTCGTTAATGGATGCAATGATGGATGTTCCGAAAGAAGATGTTTTTTTAGAATTACCAATTTCCGAAGAATTGAAAGAAGCTTTAATTAAGCAAACCGGTATTTTTGCTGATTGCTATGAAATAATGATTGCTTATGAGCGGGCAAACTGGGGCTTGGTAGCACAAATTGCTGTAAAATATAAATTAGCAGAAGCCGAGATTGCGACAGCATATTATGAGGCAGTGAAATGGTTAAATAACAATATTGAATAGCCTTGACGAAAATTAGATACCTAACATATAATCTTAATATGAGGAAAAATAATGCAGTTGCCTTAATGAGTAGAATCAGAGCTAAGGCTAATCGTTTTATAATTGAATCATTGGTGGCGGAAGGGATTGAAGGGATAGTGCCATCGCATGGTGAAATAATGATTCATCTTTTTGCGGAAAAAGATTATACAATGCAAGAACTAGCTCAAAAAATTAATAGAACAAAGCCGACTGTAACAATTCTAGTAAGTAAATTAGTTAATTACGGTTATGTTTACAAAGAAAAAAGTATTACTGATAACAGAGTTACTTATATAAAATTGACGCCGTTAGGTATAGCCTTAAAACCTGTTTTTGAAAATATCTCAAAAGATTTAAATAAAATAATTTATAAGGGTTTAAGTGATACTGATGCTGAAAAATTAGAAATATTACTGAATAATATTTCTGAAAATTTTACTGAACAATGAATTAGTGGCAAATACTGTTGTATTTGCTTTTTTAACAACAAAATAGTTAGAAATCTAACATAAAAAGAATTAATGGAATTGTTAACGTGAAAATTTCTACAAGTAAAACCATAGCAAAATATTGCTATGGTTTTTAATTTATTTGCAAAATTTACAGGATTTGTTTGTGATTTATAGAATATCTTTTTAAACTAAAAAATAGTGGAGGTGAAGTTGTGAAGAATAAAATTATTATTTCCTTAATACTACTAAGTTTGTTTTTAATTAGTGGAGCAGTAAATGTATTTAAGGAGAATAATGTTATTACAGAAGAGGTAAAACAAGAAATTACAGAAAATGGACAGAAACTAGAGAGTGACATTACTGTTTATGTATCAGGAGCGATTAATCATCCTGGCACTGTAAAGTTAGCAGAAGGTAGCAGTGTTGCTGATGCTATTGCCCACAGTGGAGGAGCTTTATTGACGGCGGACTTAAGTAAGCTGAATTTAAGTGAAGCGCTAAAGGATGGGCAACAATTAAATGTTCCTGAAAAGCCATTGAAAATTATTAATGGTGAGGCGATGGTTGGTGATGCTAAACATAGTAAAGTTAATATTAACACTGCTGATGAAAAAGAACTTGATACTTTACCGGGAATTGGCCCGGCCATGGCAAAGGCTATTATATATTATCGAAACAATAATGGCGGTTTTAAAAATATTGAAGAATTGAAGAACGTAAAAGGAATTGGTGATAGTAAATATAAGAAAATAGAAGACTGTATTGAGTTGTAAAATGGATTCTTACATTTTACGACTCAATATTTTACTAATAACCTTTGTTAGCTTTTTGTTGTTAATTCATCAGCAATATAATATTTACTTTATCCTAAGTTTGCTCTTTGCTTTGTTGTTAATTTTATATTATAGAACAAAAAACTTAACATTATTGATCTTAGTGATGCTTTTTTCGCTAATTGGTGTTACAAGAGGTTTAACTACTGATTTTGCTATGAAATCAGAATTTATTGAAAATGAAGTCGTTGAAATTACCGGAGTCGTGGTGGCGGTGCCGAAGGTTACAGAAAAAGATAATGGTGATATTAGTATTAAATATGTTATTGACTTTTCTAATAAAGATCATACTAAGAAAAAAATCTTAGCATATGTAAAATATAAGAAAAACACAGTGAGAACTGAAGCTAAGGTTAATGATATCGTGAAGCTACGAGGACAGTTTACAGCACAACAAAACTATAATAATCCTGGAGCTTTTAATTATAAGATAAAACTGCTGAATGAAGGTATTGTTGGTAATGTCTTTGTTAAGAATAATGATTTTAGTATAACCAGAGAAGTAAGAAGTGGCTTTAAATATTATATCTATAAGATAAAAGATAAAATTTTAGAAAATTTAAAAAATGTAATGTCTCCTAATGATGCGGCGATACTTTTTGATATGGTTTTTGGGGGCTATGATGGGATTAATCCTGAAGTATTAAAAGCTTTTTCTAGTACTGGTATTGTTCATTTATTATCAGTATCTGGCTCTCATATTGCCTTAATAGTTGCATTTATAACTTGGAGTGGAAAACTATTAAAGCTTAGCAATAAAATTAATGCGGTTTTGGGAATAGTAATAATTATAATGTATGCAGCGTTAGCGGGTTTTGTACCGCCGGTAATTAGATCTGTGCTAATGGGTGGGTTGAGCTTAATTGCTGTAATTTTAGAAAAAGAGGTTTTTGCCAAAAACTCTCTTAGCATAATAGCATTAGGAATGTTGTTCGTTAATCCATTATTACTATATGATATAAGTTTTCAGTTGTCGTTTATGGCAACGGCAGGATTATTGTATTTAGCACCAATAATTAGTGCTAAACTTTATTTCTTGCCTCAAAGTATTAGACAAAATTTAGCAATAACGATAGCAGCGCAATTAGCAACGTTACCTTTTTTAGCATGGTATTTTAATACTGTCTCTCTCAGCAGTATTTTTAGTAATTTATTAGCAGTACCAATCCTTGAGTTTATGATAATATTAACTATCCTTGGAGTCTTACTAAGTTTAATGGTACCGCTTGTTGCTAAAGTGTTGTTGGTAAGTTGTAGCTTGTTATTGGGGGCTGTATATGATTTTATAGTTTTACTAAGTAAATTTTCTTATGGTAGTGTATATTTGCCATCAGGTAATATTTACTATGGCATCGGCTATTATATTATGTTAGTAGGTGTTTTTAATGATGCTTATTACAGTGCAATTAAAAAATATGATAAAAAACTATGGTTGATTAATTTTGTAGTAGTGGCAATGATTTTAACGGTAATTGCTTACCAAAATAAGTATAGCTTAAAAATGGAAGTGCATTTTATTGATGTTGGTCAAGGCGATTGCTGTTTAGTGATAACGCCACATCGAAAAGCGATATTAATTGATACCGGGGGCAATATTAATGATAATTTTAATATTGGTGAAAAGGTTGTTGTACCGTATTTGAGGCATATTGGAATTACTAGTTTAGAATATATAATTTTAACACATTGTCACATTGATCATGCCGGAGGAGCCGGTGCAGTTGTTGACAATATCAATACTAAATATGTTTTGATTGGTAAAGAAAATCGTGATTTATATGCTAAGGCAATGAAAAGAAGTGTTGAAAAGTGTGATAATTTAATTCCGGTGCTAGAGCTAGAGCAATTTAAAATTGATGATGTTATGTTTGAAATTATACCAAGTGAGAATATTATTAGTAATAATATTAATGAATATTCTAATGTTGTTAAAGTTAGCTATGGGAAAAATGATTTTATGATTACTGGTGATTTGGAAGTTGAAGGTGAAAATGCTATACTTAATAAAAACATTAATATTGCCAGTGAAGTTTTAAAGGTAGGACATCATGGGTCTAACACTTCTAGCTCGGAAAAGTTCTTAAAACAGGTACAGCCATTGTATGGAGTGATTTCAGTAGGCTACAATAATCGGTTTGGGCATCCTGATAGTGCTGTGCTTGAAAGAATGGAGAAACTAGGAATTAAGATTTATCGTACTGATCTTAATGGGGCAATTGTGTTTCAAGCAACTAAAGATAATTTGAAAGTCCAGGCTTTCCGTTAAAGGTGAATAAATGAATTATAATGATTTTTTAAAAAAGAAAAGTTTAACCGACAACTTATATTTAATAGTTGGTGAAGAAAAATATTTAGCTGATAAAGTTGAAAGTTTTATCAAAAAAGAATTTTTAGCAGATAATTTGGATGGGGTCATAGCTGTTAATGGTGCTGCTGAAATAAAAGAGTTAAGCAATACTGTTAATAGCGTGCCTTTTTTCGCGCCGTATAATTTAGTCGTTGTTAAAGAGTTTAAGTTATTAAGGGACAGTAAAAAGAATGCTGAGAAAAGTAAGGAAAAAGATGAAGAAGATTTTTTGACACTAATAAATTTATTACCACAGTTTTCTATCCTAGTATTAATTGCAGATAAAGTTGATAAGAGAAGAAGAATTTACAAAGCCATTGACAAAAATGGCACGATTATTGAAGTGAATAGACTCAAGGTGAAAGAAGTAAGAGAATGGTTGGAAATAAAATTAAGAGAGCTTGGTAAAAGTTTTGATAGTGAAGCTAACCAATATTTTTTAGAAGTGGTTAGCAGAATGAGCAATATTTCGCTGGGCTTGTTGGATCAAGAAATAAATAAAATCGGTTTATATAATGAGGAAAAAATTATTACTAAAAAAGATTTAGTAAATGTTTTTGCGGGAATTCCGGAGGCATCAATTTTTGCTTTAACAGATGCTATTGGTGAAAGAAAACTTGTTAAAGCGTTAAATTTATTAAAAGAACAAATCGCCAATGGAGAACATTTTTTGAAGATATTAACGATGCTCATTCGAGAAGTAAGATTGTTATTGAGAGCTAAGCAGTTAAAAGAATTAGGTTATAGCCATGATAATATTGCCACTAAGCTTGAACTGTTAAGTTTTATAGCAGATAAGGTTATAGAAAAAAGTCGAAATTTCACCGAAAAAAAACTGGAGCAAGCATTGATTAACCTGGCGCAATTAGATGGTGACTTCAAAACCGGGCAAGCTGATAATGTAGCGATGGAAAAAATTATTATTGATTTGATAAAAAAATAAGGCAAAGGTACAACTTGTATTGCAAGTTGTACCTTTGCCAAATAAAAAAACCTGTCAAAGACAGGTTTTAAAAATGCTATTATTCGTTGATAGCATTAATTTTGCGAGCTAAACGAGATTTTCTACGAGCAGCTGCGTTTTTATGAATAACGCCTTTTGCCGCCGCTTTATCAATAACTTTGCTAGCATTTGTAAGGAGAGCTTTTGCATCGTCAGCTTGACCTGCAACAGTTGCTTCAACTACTTTACGAGTAGCAGTTCTAATTGTTGATCTTACAGCAAAGTTTTTTGCGCGACGCTCAGCGTCAGTTTTCACACTACGTTCTGATGACTTAATATTAGGCAAATCATTCACCTCCTTACAATTTTGGTTACTAAAACATTCTATCACGAGTGTAAATAAAATGCAAGTAAAGAATAAATAGAAGTATTAAATGTTCTTTAGATAAAGTTTATTATAACTCATCTTGATAAATCTTGCTAGTACCTATTAAGAGATGCTATAATTTAAAGAACTGTTTTTAATGATAGATAGGAGAAGCTTATGCAAACAAAAAATATTCGTAATTTTTCAATTATTGCACATATAGATCATGGTAAATCAACAATAGCAGATAGATTGATTGAATATACGGGAGCTTTAACATCACGTGAGATGGAAGCGCAAGTGCTGGATTCGATGGATTTAGAACGTGAAAGAGGTATAACCATTAAGGCTCAAGCCGTAAGACTGGAATATGTCGGCAAAGATGGCGAAAAGTATATGATTAACTTGATTGATACTCCGGGACATGTTGATTTTACTTATGAAGTATCAAGAAGCTTAGCTGCTTGTGAAGGAGCATTATTAGTAGTTGATGCGGCACAAGGAATTGAAGCGCAAACTTTAGCTAATGTTTATTTAGCCCTGGAAAATAATTTAGAAATTATCCCCGTTATTAACAAAATAGATTTACCTAGTGCTGATCCGGAGAAGGTGAAACATGAAATTGAAGATGTTATCGGGTTAGATGCTTCGGAAGCGGTGTTAGCTAGTGCAAAAACTGGGATTGGAATTGAAGAAATCCTTGATGCTATCATTGACAAAGTTCCGGCACCAAGTGGCGATGTTAATGCACCACTACAAGCATTAATATTTGATTCATATTTTGATGCCTATAAAGGTGTTATTGCTTATGTTAGAGTTATGGATGGTAACATTAAACCGGGGATGAAATTGAAAATGATGGCAACAGATAAAACTTTTGAAGTGACTGATGTCGGAATTTTTAAACCATCGTTAATAAATATCGATGAACTTGGTCCGGGGCAAGTTGGATTTGTTGCCGGTAGCATTAAAAATGTTAAAGATGTAAGAGTTGGTGATACTATTACTAGTCTTCATAATCCAGCCCAAAATCAATTGCCGGGTTATCGAAAAATGAATCCAATGGTTTATTGTGGTCTGTATCCGGTTGATAGTGCTGATTATGATGCGCTAAAAGATGCGCTAGAAAAGTTACAATTAAATGACGCCTCATTATTGTTTGAGCCAGAAACATCGATTGCTTTAGGGTTTGGGTTTCGCTGTGGTTTCTTAGGGTTATTACATATGGATGTTATCCAAGAGCGGTTAGAACGTGAATATAATTTAACGCTAATTACAACGGCACCAAGTGTTATTTATAAAGTATACAAAACAGATGGTGAAGTGCTAGATATTGATAATCCTTCGAAGTTACCGACACCACAGGAAATTGATCATATTGATGAGCCATATGTAAAAGCTACAGTTATTGTTCCTAAAGACTATGTTGGAGCAGTGATGGAACTTTCACAGGAAAAGCGTGGCGAATATCAGGATATGAAGTACCTTGATGAAAATCGTGTAATGATTACTTATAATATTCCGCTTAGTGAAATAATTTATGATTATTTTGACAGGCTTAAATCTTCTACTAGAGGGTATGCTTCGCTTGATTATGAGTTGATCGGTTATCATACATCAATTTTGGTTAAGTTGGATATTTTATTAAATGGTGAAGCAGTCGATGCATTATCGATTATTGTTCATCGTGATAAAGCAGCACAACGTGGTAGACTGTTAGCTGAAAAATTAAAAGCAATTATTCCAAAACAAATGTTTGAAATACCAATTCAAGCAGCGATAGGGAATAAAGTAATTGCCAGAGAAACAGTAAGAGCGATGCGTAAAGATGTATTGGCGAAATGTTATGGTGGGGATATTTCTCGTAAACGCAAACTTCTTGAAAAACAAAAAGAAGGTAAAAAGCGTATGAAACAAGTTGGTAGTGTTGAAATTCCTCAAGAAGCTTTTATGGCAATACTGAAAATTGATTAAGGTGGTATTAGTATAATGAATATAGGCTTATATGTTCATATACCTTTTTGCCAACAAAAATGTTTTTATTGTGATTTTCCGTCCTTTGCCGGTCAGGAAAATTTGCAAGGTGCTTATATGGCCGCTTTGAATAAAGAAATTTTTATTCAAAGCGGCTACAATTATAATGCTATTGACAGTATTTTTATTGGCGGTGGTACTCCGACAATGTTATCTGAATATATGTTAAGTTCTTTATTAGAACATATTTACAAAAATTTCAATGTAACTAAAGATGCAGAAGTAAGTATTGAAGCTAATCCGGGAACTGTAGATGAAAATAAATTAAAAGTTCTGTTTGATGGTGGTGTTAATCGTATTAGTTTTGGGGTGCAAAGCTTTAACGATGATGTCTTAATAAAATGTGGAAGAATACATACTGCGCTTCAAGCACAAGAGAGTGTATATCAAGCACAAGCAGTGGGCTTTAATAATATTAATATTGATTTGATGTATGGTTTACCAGAACAATCAGTGGAAATTTTCCAACAAACATTACAGCAAGCCTTTACCCTTAAAGTTCAACATTTGTCAATTTATGGCTTAAAAATAGAAGAAGGTACTCCGTTTTACCAATGGGAAGCAGAGGGTAAGTTGAAATTACCGGATGAACAGACTGAAGATGAAATGGATGCTTTAATTAATAAATTATTATTGAAGAATGATTATATAAGATATGAAATTTCTAATTATGCTAAAGGCGGTTATGAATGTAAGCATAATTTAAAGTATTGGCATTATCAAAATTATTTAGGCTTAGGTGCTGGTGCTCATTCATTACTATATCCACAACGAACTTCTAATGTCAGAGATATTACAACATATATTGAAAAAATAAATAATAACGAATTGCCGATAGCAACTAATACCATGCTTGATAAAAATGCGGCCATGGAGGAATTTTCTTTTTTAGCATTAAGAACGGCAAAAGGAATGAACATTAAAAAGTTCACTGAGTTTTTTGCCACTGACTTTAATGGCTTGTATGGTGGCAAAGTGAAAGCTTTGATTGAAAAAGGGTTATTGCAGCAACACGGAGAGTTTATTTCCTTAACGGCTGGCGGACAAAAATATGGCAATTTTGTTTTTGCAGAATTTTTATTATAAACTGACTTAAATTCTTGACAATTTATAAGACAAGTGGTATTTTTTTATTAGGCATTAGCACTCTCTTGCGATGAGTGCTAACAATAGGAGGTGGGATTGTGCTGGATGAACGAAAACAAAAGATTCTCCAAGCGATTATTGATGATTATATTTCCACCGCAGAGCCTATTGGTTCAAGGACAATTGCCCGAAAATATAATTTAGGTGTCAGTTCTGCTACTATTAGAAATGAGATGGCTGATTTGGAGCTGTTAGGTTATTTAGAACAGCTACATACTTCTTCTGGTCGTGTGCCGTCCGGAAAAGGTTATCGCTTATATGTAGATGATTTATTAGCGCCAAGTAAAATCTCTGAAAAAGAAATTAATTTAATAGCAAGTTGGTATAACTCCAGAACAAAGTCGATTGAAGAGGTTTTTCAGGAAACTGCTAAGATTATTTCTCGATTGACTAAAAATGTTTCTTTGGTTATGGCGCCTCAATTGTCACAATCTACCTTTAGGTGTTTGCAATTTGTCGCATTAGATAAAAATCAAGCTATTGTGATTGTTATGACCGATGCCGGTTTCATTGAGAATAAAATTATAGATATTCCTCATGGAACAAGTATTGAAGATTTACAAAAGATAGCTACAATCATTAATGGACATTTATCAGGATTGATGTTAGATGAAATAAAGACATCCTTGATAAAAAAAATAAAAAATGAAGTTAATTTGGACTTGTTTGAAGCAACTTTTGACTCGATTTTAAAGGCTTTAGCAATTGAAAAAAAAGAACGACTTTACCTTGGTGGGACAACGCAATTGTTAAGTCAGCCTGAATTTCGTAATGTTGAAAAAGTCAAAGATATTTTAACAATGTTAGAAGAAGAACAACTGTTATGTGATTTGCTTAATTCACAAAATGGTGATGGTGTTACAGTTACTATTGGACAAGAAAATAAATATAGTGGAATAAAAGATTGTAGCATTATAAAAGCTACTTATCATATTAAAGGTAAAGTCATTGGAACTGTGGCTGTTCTAGGTCCGACCAGGATGGAATATGGTAAAATTATAACATTGCTGGAGTTTATGCATGGTAATTTAGGACAAATATTGAAGAAATATATTTTCTAAGTTGCATTGGAGGAAAATAAATTGAAACAAACTGATAGTAATGCAGAAATACAGGATACAGCGACAGCCTTAAGTACCAATGTAAATGCCGTTAGAGCTGTTGCAAGAGCAGTTGAAGGAACGATTGGTCCGAAGGGGCTTGATACAATGCTGGTTGATAATTATGGTGATGTTATTGTCACCAATGATGGTGTTACCATTTTGGAAAAAATGGAAGTTAATCATCCGGCGGCCAAGATGCTTATTAACATTGCGAAAGCTCAACAAGAAGCAGTGGGTGATGGTACGACAACTGCGACAATTATGGCCGGTAGCATGGTTTCGGAAGGGTTGTTTCAAGTTATCAAAGGTGTTCCCGTAGCTAGAGTAATCGAAGGAATTAAATATTCTCTAGAGCAGGCACTGCTTTTCATTAAGAACAGTGCAATTAAAATTGAGTTATTGGATGATGAAAATCTTTATAACATTGCGATGGTATCTGGTCGTGAACATAGTGACATTGCTAAGTTAGTAGTTGAAGCAGCCAAATTAATTGGTAGGGAAAAATTGTGTGACAATAATTTTAAATTGGCAGAAACCATTATTGCTAAAGAAAGTGCAGATAATGAAGTTTTTATGGGAGTTGTTGTTACCAAAGAGCGAATGAGTAAGGAAATGCCGGATAGTATTGAAAATGTTGGGATTTTACTTATTGATGATGCTCTGGAACCGGAAGAAATGACAAGTGAAGCACTAAGAACAGATGCTGGATTTCAGCGCTATTTATTGTTGCAAGAAGAATTTAAGAACAATATACATAAAATCATTGATACTGGAGTAAAACTTATTTTAGTGGATCGCGGTGTTAATGAAGTGGCTGAAGAAATGTTAACTGATGCCGGTGTAATGGTGTTACGCCGCGTTGAACATGCTGAAATGGAAAAAGTAGCAGAACATATCGGTGCAAGAATGATTAAGCGGAATGGCCTTAAAAAATCATTAGAAGAGTTAACAAGATATATTGGTTTTGCCCAAAAAGTTTATGAAGATAATAAGCTTGAGCAAGTGAGAATTTTGGGTGGTAAAGGAAAACCTATGGCAACCGTTTTGGTAGGAGCTGCAACGCAAGAGGTTGTTGGTGAAAGAGCCAGAATCGCTAAAGATGCTGCTTCCAGTGTTCAAGCTACCGTTAAAGAAGGTTATATTGCCGGTGGTGGAGCACTTGAAATTGCGACTGCACAAAAAATCGAAGGGTTGCGAGAGAATATCGGTGGAATGTCGGCTTATGGTGTTGATTGTGTTGTCAATGCTTTAAAGAGGCCACTAACCCAAATTATTAATAATGCCGGCTATAATCCACTGGAAAAGTTGGAAGAAGTAATAGCAACCCAAAAAAAATTAAATAATACTAATTTAGCGATTGATTGCAATACCGGAAATGTTGCTGATATGTTATCATTAGGTGTCATTGATCCCATGTTGGTAAAATATCATGCTGTTAAAGCTGCCGGTGAAGTAGCAATAGCTATTTTAAGAATAGATACTATCATCCGTAAAAAAGATGAGTCTAATATTGAAGAAAACTAAAGTTTAAGAAAGAATAAGAGGTGGGGTTGTGACAATGACCAAAAAAGAACAAGAACAGTTAGCTGATGAAGTGCAGACAGAAACAGAAGTTGAGGTAGAGGTTGCGACAAATGTTGCACCGGAAAACGATGAGATAGCGGAGCTGAAAGCTCAGTTAGCACAAAAAGAGGAACAAATTCAAGAAAATATAGATCGCTTAAAGCGATTGCAGGCTGACTTTGACAACTTTCGTCGCCGTAGTCGCCAAGAAAAAGAAGAACTGTCAGCTCATGTTACACAAAATATTATTAGAGAATTATTACCGCTAGTAGATAATTTTGAAAGAGCTTTAAATGCGGATAATAGTCAGGAAATAACATCCTTTAAAGAAGGAATTGATATGATTAATAAGCAATTTATCAATATTTTAGAGAAAAATGGCTTAGAAAAAATCAATTGTGTAGGTGAGCAATTTGATCCTAACTTTCACGAAGCTATTATGCGTGTGGAAGATGCTGATAAAGAAGATGGCACAATTGCTGATGAGTTGCAAAAAGGTTATATGGTTCAAGGAAAAGTAATTAGACCAAGTATGGTCAAAGTTGTAGGTAACTAAAATTTATATATATTTTCAAGGGGGATTTTAAATTATGGCAAAAGTAATAGGTATTGATTTGGGTACTACTAACTCCGTAGTAGCTGTTATGGAAGGGGGCGAACCTACTGTTATAGCAAATGCAGAAGGTAGCCGCATTACTCCTTCGGTTGTCGGGTTTTCCAAAAATGGTGAAAGATTAGTTGGTCAATTAGCAAAGCGTCAAGCGGTTTCTAATCCTGATCATACTTTTAGTTCTATTAAACGTTATATGGGAACAGACCATAAAGTTAATGTTGATGGTAAAGAATATTCACCACAAGAGATTTCTGCAATGATTTTGCAAAAACTAAAAGCGGATGCTGAAAGTTATTTAGGTGAAACTGTTACTCAAGCGGTAATTACAGTGCCTGCATATTTCAGTGATAGTCAGCGTCAAGCGACTAAAGATGCTGGAACAATTGCCGGATTAGAAGTGTTGCGTATTATTAATGAGCCAACAGCAGCATCGTTAGCTTATGGTATGGATAAAGGTGAAGAACATACTATCTTAGTATTTGACTTAGGTGGCGGTACTTTTGACGTTTCTATCTTAGAATTAGGTGATGGTGTTTTTGAAGTAAAAGCAACTAATGGTAACAACCGCCTTGGTGGTGATGATTTTGATGCTCGTGTTATGAAGTGGATGGTTGAAGAGTTTAAAAAAGAAAGTGGCATTGATTTATCTCAAGATAAAATGGCGGCTCAACGCTTATTGGAAGCAGCTGAAAAAGCAAAAATTGAATTATCAGGGGTGCTTTCCACTAATATCAATCTTCCGTTTATTACCGCTGATGCTAGTGGTCCAAAACATTTAGATTTAAATTTAACACGTGCTAAATTTGATGAATTAACAGCTGATTTAGTTGAAGCAACAATGGGGCCAACTAGACAAGCACTTGCAGATTCAGGTTTATCACAACAAGATATTGATAAAGTAATTTTAGTCGGTGGATCAACGAGAATTCCAGCAGTACAAGAAGCTATTAAGAAATATTTAGGACAAGAACCTCATCGTGGGGTTAATCCTGATGAATGTGTGGCGGTTGGAGCTGCTATTCAAGCCGGTGTATTAGTCGGTGACGTAAAAGATGTATTATTATTAGATGTAACTCCATTATCTTTAGGTATCGAGACAATGGGTCGAGTTTGTACGAAAATCATTGAAAGAAATACAACTATTCCAACGGAAAAAAGCCAAATTTTCTCTACTGCTGCTGATAATCAACCATCAGTTGATATTCATGTATTACAAGGTGAAAGAGAAATGGCTGATGGCAATAAAACATTAGGCAGATTTGAGTTGTCGGGTATTCCACCAGCTCCACGCGGTGTACCACGCATTGAAGTTACATTTAAAATTGATGCTAATGGTATTGTTCATGTTTCTGCTAAAGATTTAGGTACCGGTAAGGAACAAAAAATTACAATTACTTCTTCTGGTGGAATGAGCAATGAAGAAATTGATAGAATGGTTAAAGAAGCTGAAACTCATGCCGCTGAAGATAAAAAACGTAAAGAAGAAGTTGAAGTGAGAAATAACGCTGATTCTTTAGTATATCAAGCTGAAAAAGCAATTAAAGAGGTTGGAGAAAAAGCTGACAAAGCATTAGTGGAAAAAGTTCAAAAAGCAGCTGACCAGTTAAAAGAAAGCTTAAAAGGAACAGATATTGAAAAAATTAAAGCTGATACGGAAGAGTTAACAAAACCATTATATGAAATGAGTGCAGCAGCATATCAAGAAGCTGAAGGTGCGCAAGGTGCTCCGCAAGAGCAAACAGAAGCAAAAGATGACAATGTTGTTGATGCAGAATATAAAGTGGTAGATGACGAAAAGAAATAAGATTTAGGTTTTTTGACTCCGGCTATTAGTCGGAGTCAAAAGTGTGCTTGAAATATGTTAATGAGGGTGGTGTAGAGTGAGTAAACGCGATTATTATGAAGTGCTGGGCGTTAGTAAAAATGCTACTGACGATGAAATAAAAAAGGCTTTTAGAAAGTTAGCAAAAAAATATCATCCTGATGTTAATCGAGATAATTCTAAAGAGGCTGAAACGAAGTTTAAAGAAGCTAATGAAGCCTATGAAGTCTTATCGAATACTGAGCGTAGAGCTCAGTACGATCAGTTTGGTCATGCTGCATTTGATGGTTCTGCTGGTGGAGCCGGTGGTTTCGGTGGCGGTTTTGGTGGATCCGGCGGTTTTGGTGATATTTTTGATATGTTCTTTGGTGGTGGCAGTCAAGGGGGATTT
Organism: Negativicutes bacterium; assembly: GCA_018052945.1. Taxonomy (NCBI): domain Bacteria; kingdom Bacillati; phylum Bacillota; class Negativicutes; species Negativicutes bacterium. The sequence continues at coordinate 41,328 of JAGPMH010000007.1, forward strand.
GGTTTTGGTGGCGGTGGTCGCCGACAAAATGGTCCGGAGCGTGGTGCTGACTTACGCTATGATTTAGAAATTGAATTTAGTGAAGCTGCTTTTGGTAAAGATTTAGAAATAACAATCCCGAGAACGGAAAAATGTTCAACTTGCAAAGGTAGTGGGGCAGCGGAAGGCTCTCACCCGGAGACTTGTCCACAATGTAATGGTTCTGGTCAAGTTCAATTTACACAAAATACGCCATTTGGCAGAATGGTAAATGTCAAAACTTGTGAGCGTTGTAATGGCGAAGGAAAAATTATTCATAATCCTTGTAAAACTTGTGGTGGTAAAGGAACTACTAAAGTTAAACGAAAAATTGATATTAAAATACCGGCAGGGGTTGATGATGGAGCTAGATTAAGAGTCTCTGGCGAAGGTGAAGCTGGTAAACGCGGTGGTCCGGCTGGTGATTTATATGTTTATATTTATGTAAAGCCACATAAATTATTTATACGTGATAATTTTGACGTTATTTGCGAAGTGCCAATTAATTTTGTCCAAGCATCTTTAGGCGATGAAATTGAAGTGCCTACTTTGGACGGTAATGTAAAAATGAAAATTCCGGAAGGTACACAATCTGGAACGATATTAAGACTAAAACACAAAGGTATTCCTCATTTACGCGGACAAGGACGCGGTGATCAACATGTTAAAATTAAAGTTTTAACACCGCAAAAATTAAATGCTAAACAGAAAGATATTTTGCGGGAATTTGCCAAAGAAAGTGGCGAAAATATTAATCCGGAGCAAGAAAGTTTTTTTAAAAAATTCTTTAAAAATTCTTAAAGCTTTGGAACAACCAATTAAGCTTAGGCCGAGGGTAAACTCTCGGTCTAAATTTTTCTTAAAGAGGTGAGCTAGATGAATTGGCAAGAAATTAGTATTCAGACTAATCACGAAGCAGTCGAAGCTATTTCGAATATTTTTCAGGAAATTGGGGCAACTGGCGTTATTATTGAAGATCCACTGTTGGTTAATCAATATCTGGACTCAGGGTTATGGGATTATACCGATATTGAAAAAAGTGAAAATACAGAGGTTGTTATTATCAAAGCATATTTGCCGGTAGATGCTTACTTAGAAGATAGAATATTAAAATTTCAAGCACAAGTTGAGGCATTAGAGAGTTTTGGGATTAATAAGGGCTTAGGGATAATTTCATATCAAGATGTAGCTGAAGAAGATTGGGCTACTTCTTGGAAACAATATTTTCATCCCGTGAAAATTGGACAAAGGATAGTTATTAAGCCATCTTGGGAAGACTATCAAGCAAGTTCTGAGGAAATTATTATAGAATTAGACCCAGGCATGGCATTTGGAACAGGGACTCATCATACTACGGCAATGTGTTTAAAAGCACTAGAAAAATTAGTTGTGCCTGGTACAGAAGTTTTTGATGTGGGTACAGGCTCAGGAATATTAGCGATTGCAGCAGCAAAATTAGGGGCGAAAAGTATTAGAGCCGTAGATTTAGATGCTGTTGCGACAAAAGTTGCCAAAGAAAATATTAGACTTAATAATGAACACAATAATATCGAAGTTGCTGAAGGTGATTTGTTGAGTGGTTTTACCGGAAAAGCTGATATTGTTATTGCTAATATAATAGCTGATGTTATTAAACGATTGTTAGAAGATATTAGCTTACGCTTAAAGCCTAATGGTATTTTATTAGCTAGCGGAATTATTAAAGAACGAGCAGCTGAAATTATAACAGTTGCTCAAGGTAAGGGACTGATTGTTGAAGAAGTTATGGAAGAAGGCGGATGGGTGGCAATGATCATTCGCAATGGTGTCGAGTAATGCGAAGATTTTTCATTCATGAAAAAATATCACCTATTTTTAATCTTTCACCAGAAGACTCTTATCATATTGCAAAAGTGTTAAGGATGAAAGTTGGTACTGAGCTGGTAGTTGTTGATAAGGATGAGGCAATTGCTGTCGTAAAGATTATTGCCATTGAAAATAATCTTGTAACAGTAGCTTTCCAAGGTTATCTAGAAGATAACACCGAAGCACCGATTAACTTGATTTTAGCGCAGGGATTACCCAAAGCTGATAAAATGGATTTTATTGTGCAAAAAGCTGTTGAACTTGGTGTTACCGAAATACAACCGTTAATTATGGAAAATTGTGTAGTCAAATATGATGAGGCTAAAAAAAGTCAACGTCAAACTAAGTGGCAAAAAATTGCTAATGAAGCAGCAAAGCAATGTGGTAGAACGGTTATCCCTGAAATAAAACCGATAATAACACTAGGGGAGTTTCTGAAAAGTTTGCCGAAAAGTTGCAACAAAATAGTCTGTTATGAAGCTGAGAATAATAATGGCATAAAAAAATTATTAGATAATACTAATAGTGTTGATTATTGTGTATTTGTGGGCCCGGAAGGTGGCTTTAGTAATAATGAAATAAAGATCTGTAATGAAAATTCTTGTCAACCAGTTACCTTAGGCCCACGTATTTTAAGAACCGAAACAGCTTCTTTAGCAGCAATTTCAATAATCTTGTATCATAAAGGTGATTTAGGGGGTTTTTAACTTGATGAAAGTTGCCTTTACAACGCTAGGCTGTAAGGTTAATCAATTTGAAACTGAAGTTATGGAAGGTCTATTTAAAGAAAAAAAATATGAAATTGTCAATTTTGAAGAGGTAGCAAATGTTTATGTTATTAATACCTGTTCTGTAACTCATTTAGGTGAAAAAAAATCAAGACAATTAATTAGGCGAGCGATAAAAAATAATAATAAAGCGATTGTAGCGGTGGTTGGTTGTTATTCACAAGTAGCGGCGGATGAAATAGCAAAAATCGAAGGCGTTAGCTTGATTGTGGGCACTAAGGAACGCAAAAATATTGTAACTTTAGTTGAAACAGTATTAAAAGAGCATCAACCATTACAAGTTGTTGAAGATGTTATGGACTATCATGAATTTGAAGATATTCCTTTATTGAATAATCCTGATCGAACTAGGGCTTTTTTAAAAATTCAGGATGGTTGCTCTAATTTTTGTACTTACTGTATCATTCCTTATACTAGAGGGCCTTTAAAATCAAGAAAGCTTGATAGTATTTTAAGTGAAGCGGAAAAATTATTAGAAAGCGGATTTAAGGAAATTGTTTTAACTGGTATACATTTAGGGGCATATGGAAAAGATTTAGCGGATGAAATTGCCTTAGTTGATGTTGTAAAAGCGTTGCTAGACAATGAAAAATTAACAAGACTCAGATTAGGTTCGCTAGAATCTATTGAACTGGATCAAGAAATTCTAGAAATTATGAATCAAGATCAGCGGCTTTGTCGCCAACTTCATCTGCCACTACAGTCCGGTAGTGATAAAATTTTAAAAAAGATGAATAGAAATTATACCACTGCAGAATTTAAAGCATTGATAGATAATATTTATGCTAAAGTTCCTGGCGTTGCTATTACTACTGATGTTATTGTCGGATTTCCCGGGGAGAATTCAACAGATTTTAATGAGGCGGTTGAATTTATAAAAAATATGAATTTTTCAAAAATTCATATTTTCCCTTATTCGAAAAGAAAAAATACTCCGGCAGCTAATTATGCCGAACAAGTTAGTGAAGAGGAAAAAAAGAAACGCAGTGTTTATTTAAAAGAAATTAGTGATATGGCAAGTGCTAAATATCGTAATAAGATGTTAAATACTACCGTTGAGATTCTAGTAGAAAATATTACTCCTGATTATGCTGAAGGTCTGGCGAGTAATTATGTTAAAGTATATTGCGAAAATAATAATTTTCAAAAAGATAATTTTTATAAGCTGAAAATTATAAAATTGTATAAAGATGGGGTCTGGGCTGAGAAAATTTAATTTTATAGCAGGGATAAATAGTTAGAAAACGAATATTAATAATGCTGTAAATTAGAGGAGGGGTTTTATGATTAAAGATTGTATTTTTTGTAAGATTGTAAATAAAGAAATTCCGGCACAAATAATTTATGAAGATGAATTGATAATAGCCTTTAATGATATTAGTCCTGTTGCCCCAGTACATATTCTGGTTATTCCTAAAAAACATATACCGAATTTACTAGAATTGGCTCCGGGTGACAGTATGTTGTTGAGTCATATTCATTTAAAAATTGCGGAAATTGCCAAACAACAAAATATTGCCGATAGTGGCTTTAGAGTTGTTACCAACATCAATGATGAAGGTGGGCAAACTGTAAAACATCTTCATTGGCACATCTTAGGAAAACGTTTTATGCAATGGCCACCGGGGTAATATTGACAATGCATGATAAGTGAAGTATAATGTTTAGGTGTATGAAAGCAATACACTCCCGTGACGGACTTAGTGGAGGGGAGGGAAAATAGATGTCAGAGGTTAAAGTTGGAAAAAATGAAACTATCGATAGTGCACTTCGTAGATTTAAGCGTACATGCCAAAAGGCTGGAACCCTTGCTGAGGTTAGAAAACGTGAGCATTACGAAAAACCAAGCGTAAAGCGTAAGAAAAAATCAGAAGCTGCACGTAAACGTAAATTCAAAGCGTAATTTTGCGGAGGTAGCAAAATGTCTCTTAAAGACAAGTTGACTGAAGATATGAAGCAAGCCATGAAGGATAAAGAGGCTGGTAAATTACGATTGTCTGTTATTCGTATGGTAAGGGCTGCGATAAAAAATGTTGAAATTGACACTAAAGCAGAGTTAGCCGAAGAGGATGTAATCGCAATAGTGGCAAAAGAAGTTAAAATGCGTAGAGATTCAATGGAAGAGTTCAAAAAAGGGCAACGTGATGATTTAGTGGCTCAACTTGAACAAGAAATTGAAGTTTTATTGCCTTATCTTCCACAACAATTAACTGAAGCTGAAGTTCGTGAAATTGTAACTGAAGCCGTAGCAATCGCAGGTGCAACATCTTCTAAAGATATGGGTAAAGTTATGGCGGTATTGATGCCGAAAGTAAAAGGACGTGCCGATGGTAAGTTGGTTAACAACATCGTGCGTGAATTATTAAATCAATAAAATTAATCCGACACAATATTATTGTGTCGGATTTTATTTTTTATGTAGAAAAATAGGTCAAAATAGATATTGACTTTAATGTTAAATATCGGATAATTAAAGTAGGTCAATATTTAGGGTGAGGTGTTGATTGTGGAGACTATTTTCAAGAGTGTTAATGTTAAAAGTTTTAAAGATACACAAATTGAAGACTCTAAGATTGAAAAAATTTTATGTGCAGGAATGCAAGCTCCATTAACAAATCATCAACATGATTGGGAATTCGTAGTTACCCAAGGTAAGAAACAAATCACTGAATTAGCTGAAATGAGTCCTTACTCCGGACCGATTCAACGTGCACCGATGGCGATTACGATTGTTTCTAATAAAGAAAAATTAACTTTTGCCGATGCTTGGGAACAAGATTTAGCATCAGCAACCCAGAATATCTTAGCAGAAGCACTGGAACTGGAATTAGGGGGAATGTGGATTGGCGTTGCTCCGTCTTTAGTGCGAATGAAATATTTAAAACATATTTTGAAATTACCAGAGCATATTTTGCCATTTTCCATTATTGCGTTAGGATATCCGATTGAAGAAATTAAACAGATGTCCAACTTTGATTTTAGTAAAATTCATTTTGAAAAGTATTAATTTTTAAAGAGTTTATATTAAAAATAGTATATTGCAGGAATTAATCCTTCTTTGCTGAATAAATAAAGTGAGAGGAGTTTTTATTATGCAATCAGAACTTTTACTGTTGCCAGTCGTTAAAATTTTATTGATAGCAGTATTTTTTTTAGCAGTGTTAATTGAAATAAAAACGGCAGGGACAGGCATTGGTGCTTTATTAGGAATTATTGCGGCTGGTGCTTTGTTTTTTAGTGAATATATGGCAGGTAGTGTATCTTTTTGGGAAATAATAATTTTTTTAATTGGAGTAATTTTTATTACCATTGAGATTATTCTTCCGGGAATTGGTTTATTTGCTATTATAGGAATGCTGGCTATTTTTTATAGCTTTATTATGGCACTAGGAGGCAATATGGCGGCATTTTATGCTTTGTTGCTTAGTTTATTGATTGCCATAATATTTTTTGCTTTAATATTAAAAAAAATACCATCTAGTAAGCTTTGGAATAATGTTGTTTTGAAAGATTCTGAAAGTAGTATTGAGGGCTTTTCTAGTAGTCTTGATTATAGTTCGTTACTAGGAAAGAAGGGTGTTGTAATAGCAAAATTAAGACCGGCAGGAAGTATTGAAATAGCTGAGCAAAAAATTGATGTGATTTCACAAGGTGAATTTATTGATATTGGAGTTATGGTGGAGATAGTTGAAATAATAGGCAATAAGATAATTGTCAAGAAAATTTAAAAAAAGGAAGTGACTGTAATGAGTGAGTTTTTAGGCTTTGCGGCGATTATTATTTTATTTTTAATAGCAATTATGACGTTTTTGCATTTTATTCCACTAGGGTTATGGATTTCAGCGTTAGCAGCTAGTGTTGATGTAGGAATTTTTACTTTGGTAGGAATGAGACTACGCCGAGTTACACCGGCTTATATTGTAATGCCTTTAATAAAAGCTAATAAGGCAGGGATTGATGTTAGTGTTAATCAATTAGAAGCTCATTATTTAGCTGGTGGGAATGTAGACCGAGTTATTGATGCATTAATTGCAGCTCATCGTGCGCAAATTCCTTTACCGTTTGAGCGTTCAGCAGCAATTGACTTAGCAGGTCGTGATGTGCTGGAGGCAGTACAAATGAGTGTTAATCCAAAAGTGATTGAAACACCGACAGTATCAGCTGTTGCGCAAAATGGGATAGAATTAAAAATTAAAGCAAGAGTTACAGTAAGAGCAAATATTGATAGACTTGTAGGGGGAGCTGGTGAAGCTACTATTCTGGCAAGAGTTGGCGAAGGAATAGTAACAACAGTTGGTTCATCTAATGATCATAAAGATGTTTTAGCAAATCCAGATCACATTTCTAGAACAGTTTTATCAAAAGGATTGGATGCTGGTACTGCCTTTGAAATCTTATCGATTGATATTGCCGATGTTGATGTTGGTCGAAATATTGGTGCGGAATTAATGACTGATCAAGCTGAAGCAGATAAGCGAATTGCACAAGCTAAAGCTGAAGAACGTCGAGCAATGGCAGTTGCTCATGAGCAGGAAATGAAAGCATATACTCAGGAAATGAGCGCAAAAGTAGTAGAGGCTCAAGCGGAAGTTCCTCGTGCGATGGCGATAGCTTTAAAAGAAGGACGCATTGGTGTTATGGACTATTATAATATGAATAATATAACAGCTGATACCAAAATGCGTGAGGCTATTGGTCAAATTAATCCGCTAGAAGATGGTAAATAGTGATGGATATTATCAGTATTTTAATCTTTTTTATAATTATTACAATAATTAGTAATTTTATTGAGAAAATTAAAAACAAAAGTGAAAATGAGCCTAATAGTAATGAAAAGTTTGAAATACCGACTTTAAAACATAAAAAACCACCAATAAGACTTCCTAATGAAGAAGTGAAAAGTTATAAGGCGGTAATTGAGGGAAAAATAACTGCTGAAGAAGCAAGAGAAAACTTATTTCAGCATCAAAAAGAAAAACAGCAACATAGTTTAAATAAAAAAAACATTCTCAATGGTATTGTTTTTGCTCAAATTTTACAGCCACCAAAAGCGTATCAAAATTTAAATAATCAAAGAAAAGAATAAAAGAAAAGCAATGATATTTTTTTAGACTATATCATTGCTTTTTATTTTTTGTTAAAATAAATTTAGTGTATTGAAAGCTATGAGGAGATTGTTTTGAAAAAAATAAATTTTAATTTTAATTATCGTATTATAATAAAGTTTAGTTTGCTATTATTGCTAATAAGCATTAGTGCGGTTTATATTATATCAACAATGGTAGTTTGGAATTTATCGCATCCAAGTCGAGAAAGAGTATATTATAATATTAGAAAAGATTTTATAGAGGCCGAAGATATAGGGTTTTATAGCAGGAAAAATGATGTGTTTTTAAAAGGCTGGTTAATAAAAGCACCGGACAATAAGAAAACAGTTATTTTTGCGCATGGTTATGGTAAAAATAGATTACAAGATGATGTGCCATTAATCGATCTCGTAACAGAACTACATAAGCAAGGTATCAATGTTGTAATGTTTGATATGCGTAATTCTGGCGAATCTCAAAAAGCGTTGACAACGATTGGCTACAACGAAGCCTATGATTTGTTGGGAGCGTATGATTATATTTTAAATAGAAATGATGTTAATAATGATGTTGTGTTACATGGTTTTTCGATGGGGGCAGTTGCTACTATTTTAGCGGCGGAAAAAGAACCGAGGGTTAAAAAAATAATAGCTGATTCACCGTTTGCTGATTTAAAAATGTATATGGAAGATAAATTATCCATATGGTCAAATTTGCCGCCATTTCCGTTTAATTTTACTTGTATTCAAATGACTCCGCTAATTAGTGAATTAAGTATTGAAGAAGTAAGTCCGCTTCATAAAGTTAAGAATTTGAAAAATACGAAGATGCTATTAATTCATGGATTAAATGACAACGATATTGATGTGAAAAACAGTGAAATTATTGCCAATAATTATAGTGATGCTAAGCTAATAACGTTTCCTAAGGCGGAACATGTAAAGTCATATTCAGTTGATAAAGATAAATATGTGAGAAATATTACAGAATTCATTTTGCAAGAATAAGCCTTTTGACAGTAGCTTCATTGTATAATTAATATAAAAGTGGTATAGTTAAGAGTAGAGCTTTTTTATTATAAAAATAGGAGGAAAAAGATGTTTAATTTTAGTTTTAAAAATAAGGACAATGAGTTCTTTGAATTATTTGCTAAAAGTGCTGACTTATTTCATGAAGGTGCATTAGTATTACATGATGGTGCTGAAGATAATGCTAAGTTAAAGCAAAAAATGGAAGAGATTGCAACGCTTGAACATGCGGCAGATGATATTAATGATGAAATCATCGACAAACTTAACCAAACTTTTATTACACCTATTGATCGCGAAGATATTTATGCATTGGCAACAAGACTGGATGATGGTGTTGACTATATTCAAGAAACTGTTCAAAGAATGGTGTTATATCGTACAGGCGAAGCTAGTGTTGGTTCGATTGACTTAACAAGAATTTTAGTTGATTGTACGGCTGAATTAGTTAAAGCATTTAATCTAATTAAAAATATTAAAGGAAATCAACAAAAGATTTTAGAATTCACTCAAAAAATTAAAGTGTTGGAAAGTGAAGGCGATAAAATTTATCGCAAAGAAGTAGCTTGTTTGTTTGAAACATGTAATGATCCAATTGAGATTATTAAGTGGAAAGAAATATTAGAACATTTTGAAGAGTGTATTGATCATTGTGAAGATATTGCAGACTTACTAAGAGGCGTGGTAATGAAATATGCTTGAGTATTTAATTTTTACAGTAGTCATCTTAGCATTGCTATTTGACTATATTAATGGTTTTCATGATACTGCTAATGCTATTGCAACATCTGTTTCGACCAGAGCAATTCCCCCTAAAGTTGCGGTTTTGTTTGCCGCTGTGCTAAATTTTGCTGGAGCAATGTTTAGTACCGGAGTAGCAAAAACTATTGGTGGCGATATTGTTAGTTCTGCTAAAATGGTTGATCAACATATCATTATTGCAGCATTGGTTGGTGCAATTTTTTGGAATTTACTAACATGGTGGAAGGCAATTCCTAGCAGTTCTTCACATGCTTTAGTTGGTGGTATTATGGGAGCGGTATTAATTTCAACCGGTACAACCGGGTTAAATTGGTTTGGCATTATGAAAATTGTTGCATCATTAATTTTATCGCCACTACTTGCTCTAGGAATTGGCTTTTTAATAATGAAAACATTAGGTTTTATTTTTTGTAATTTTGCTCCGGCCAAATTAAATCATAAGTTCAAAAAAATGCAAATCTTATCAGCTGGTTTAATGGCATTTTCTCATGGATCTAATGATGCACAAAAGGCAATGGGTATTATAACACTAGCACTGTTAAGTGGTGGCTATATTAATACATTGGAAGTTCCTACTTGGGTTAAATTAGCTGCTGCTACAGCAATGGGTCTTGGTACCGCGGCCGGTGGTTGGAAAATAATCAAAACAATGGGTGGGAAAATTTTTAAACTTGAGCCAATAAGCGGTTTTGCGGCAGATTTAAACTCATCAATGGTTGTTTTCGGAGCAACACTATTACATTTACCAGTTAGTACTACTCATGTTGTATCTGGCTCTATTATGGGGGTTGGTACAGCGAAGAGACTTAGCGCAGTAAGATGGGGCGTGGCTCAGCAAATGTTGATGGCGTGGGTATTAACTATTCCTTGCACGGCTTTGGTTAGTGCGATCACTTATAAAATTGTCATGTTATTATTTTAAAAATAACAGCCTATGAGGTGTAATTATGGAAAAGAATGAAGTACTTATTAATATTAATGATAAAGATTTTAGCTTTACAAAAGGCATAACAATAGGCGGAATTTTAGAAAAAGAAAATTTTAGTACAGATGCAGCAATTATTGCTGCATCTGTTAATAATAAGGTTAAAACATTAAATTATAAAATTGAGCAAGATTGTAAAATTAATTTTATTGATTTATCCTCAGAGCTAGGCAATAAGATTTATCAACAATCAATATCCTTTGTTTTATTAACAGCTACAAAAGAGTTGTATCCTAAAGCACAAATTAAAATTCAACATTCCTTAGCAGATGCACTTTATGGAAAAATTTATCTCGACAATCCATTAACTGATGATGATGTTTGGGAAATAAAACAAAGAATGCAAGAAATTATAACTGAAAATAGACCAATTATTAGAAAAGTATTTTCTAAAGATGAAGCAATTCAAAAAATTGAAAAATTATGGGGTTGCGAAAAAGTCACGTTGATTAATCAATTGGAACAAGAGGAAATTCCATTATATTATTGTGGGGAAATATATGATTATTTATATAGTTATGTTGTTGATTGTACTGGAGTTTTATCGTTATTTGATTTAAAGCGTTATCGCGATGGCTTTTTGCTAAGTTCACCTAATAAAAATAATCCTAAAAAAATTAAATTTAAAGATTTGCCACGATTAGCTAATGTTTTTGAAGAAGCAGAAGAATGGGGCAATATTCTAAAATGTGGTTATGTCAGTAATTTAAACAAAGCTATTCTTTCTGGTGACTTTAAAGATGTTATAAGAATATCAGAAGCATTGCACGAAAAGAAAATAGCACAAATCGCTGATTACATAAAGAATAATATTGAACAGATAAAAATCATTTTAATTGCGGGACCATCATCTTCGGGGAAAACTACCTTCGCTAGGCGGCTAGGGATTCAACTAAGAGTTAATGGTATTGAACCATCTGCCATTTCTTTAGATGATTATTTTTTAAATCACACCGAAACACCGCTGGACGAATTCGGTAAAATGGATTTTGAATCAATCGAAGCTTTAGACTTAGAACTATTCAACAAACATTTAATTCAACTCTTAAACGGTGAAGAGGTTGAAATTCCAAGATATAATTTTGTAACTGGTAGTAGAGAAGCAAGCGGTCATAAAATGAAGATTAATCCTAAGCAACCGATTATTATCGAAGGAATTCATGGTTTGAATGAAAGGTTAACCAAAGATTTACCGCGTGAAAGTAAGTTTAAAATCTATATTAGTGCTTTAACGCAGTTAGCCTTAGATAGTCATAATAGAATTTCGACAACTGATGCTAGATTATTAAGAAGAATGGTTAGGGATCATAATTTCCGTGGCAATAGTGCACTTGGTACGTTGCAACAATGGGCATCGGTTAGACGTGGCGAAGAAAAAAATATTTTTCCGTATCAAGAAGATGCTGATATTATGTTTAACTCTGCGCTGATTTATGAACTAGCTGTGTTGAAAAAATATGCCGAAGAATTATTAATTGAAATTCATGAAGATATGCCTGAATATGTTGAAGCGAAAC